>JABRWB010000055.1 GCA_039961635.1 bacterium | reverse complement strand
AACCGACCCTGCCCAGGCGGCGGCGCTGGCGGACGGCAGGCGCGCGCTGTTCGTTTCGCGGGAGGGAAAACGGCTTTCCGCGCGCCAGGTTCAAACCGCGCTAAAACAGCTTCGCGAGTTCGTCGGTATAGACATCGCGCTCACGCCGCACAAGCTGCGCCACGCGTTCGCCACGCACCTTTTGGAAGGCGGCGCCGACCTGCGCGTAATCCAACAGCTTCTCGGCCACAGCGATATTTCTACGAGCGAAATATATACGAAGGTGAGTCCGGCGCATCTGCGGAAGTCGTACGAGAAGGCGCATCCGCACGGCAAAACGAAAGAGCGAGCCGACGGTTGAGAAATTCCTGGGATTTTTCACATAAATCGCCTGCCCTGCGATGCGTTTTTCCTCATGTTATAATCCCGCCCGCGCGCGGCTTTGCGGCATCGTCGGGGGCCGCGTTTTCATTTCAAGCGATTGTTTTCGCCGAAAGGCGGAGGTTTTATGGACGCACTCAAATGGCCGAAGGACAAGCTTGAAGCGATGGCCCACACCATCCGGCGCGACGTCATCGTCGGCGTCTGGAAGGCGGCCAGCGGCCATCCAGGCGGGCCGCTCTCGGCCGCGGATTATCTAACTGCGCTTTGGTTTCATCATCTGCGCGTACGTCCCGATGAGCCCAAATGGGAGCGCCGCGACCGGTTCATCATGTCGAACGGCCATTGCAGCATGCTGAATTACGCGCTTCTCGCCCGCCGCGGATTTTTCCATCCGAGTTACCTGATGACGTTCCGCACGACGCAGAGCAAGCTTCAAGGCCACCCCAACGCGACCAAGCTTGACGGACTGGAAGTCAACACAGGCAGTCTGGGGCAGGGGCTTTCCGTCGGCGTCGGGATGGCGCACGGCGCGAAGCTGCACGGCTGGGACGATGTGCGCATCTTTGTCAACTGCGGCGACGGCGAACTTCAAGAGGGTCAGATCTGGGAAGCCATCATGTCCGCCGGGCACTACGGCCTGGACAACCTGTACGTTACGATAGATTACAACGACGCGCAGATAGACGGGCACGTCCGCGACGTTATGCGAATCGATCCTTTGGACAAAAAACTCGAGGCGTTCCATTTTGAAACGATTTGGGTTGACGGCCACAATATGGAAGAAATACTTCAGGCATGGGACGCCGCTCTGGCGTCCAAAAGCGGAAAACCCAAGGCGCTGATAATGAAAACCGTGATGATGAAGGGCTGCCCGACTTACGAGAACATCCCCGGATGGCACGGCCGCCCCCCCAAGCGCGACGAGGCCGCTCAAATGCTCAAAGAACTCGGTTTCGACGAAACGCCCGAAGAGGCGCTCGCATCCTACGGGGAGGTGAGGTTCAAGTGAGCAATGTCGCAACCGCAACCTCCACAAGCCTGGTCGGCGCGCCGATCGAGGCAATCTACAAGAAAGGCGAGGCCGTTCTCACACGAGAAGCTTACGGGCGCACGCTCGTGGAACTCGGCAAGGTCAACCCTCGCATCGTCGTCCTTGACGCAGACCTCGCGGAAAGCACACTGACAAAATACTTCCGCGACGATCCGGCGACGAAGCGCAGGTTTTTCGAGACGGGAATAGCCGAGCAGAATATGATGAACGTCGCGGCGGGGCTGTCGCTGATGGGTTTCATCCCATACTTATCCAGCTACGCACAGTTCCTCGCATCCCGTTCGCTCGACCAGCTTCGCAACACGGTTGATTACACCAACTGCAACGTCCGCGTCGCGGCCGCGCACGGCGGAATCTCCGTCGGCCAGGACGGCCCCTCGCACCAGTCCATGGAAGACCTTTCCAACACCTGCGCGCTGGTCAATATGACTGTCATCGTACCGTGCGACTATTACGAAACGATAAAGGTCGTGCGCTGGACGGCGGACTACGTCGGCCCGGTTTATTTCCGGATGGGGCGGGAGAAGGTGCCCATTACGACATCGCCGGAAGATCCTTGGGCGCACGGAAAAGCCAGCGTGATTCGCGAGGGCACGGACGGAACGATCATCGCCTGCGGATACATGGTGCACAAGGCCGAGCGCGCGGCCGACCTGCTTGCGGAGGAAGGCATCCATCCCCGCGTGCTTAACATGAGCACGCTCAAGCCGATTGACGAGGACGCGATACTCGCCGCCGCCGCCGAGACCGGCGCGATTACGACCGCCGAGGAGCACAACGTATGGGGCGGGCTGGGTAGCATCGTCGCCCGCACCGTCGTCCAGAGCGACCACCGCGTCCCGATGCGAATAGTGGGGATACCGAATATGTATTTGTCCAGCGGCCCGCCGGAGGATATGATCAAAATCGCCAATCTGACGCCGGAAAACATCGCCGCGAAGCACAAGGAAGCGGTGGGGGCGGCAAAGGTATAGCTGTAAGGGAGCGCGGGCATCCATGCCCGCGCGAATTACTAGGTAGAAGGTTCGAATACTAAGCATCTGGATCATTCCGTTTGGGGATTCGGTCCCAAGGCTGGTTACCTGTTACCCGGATTAGCCGAGGCGGTTGAAACGATGGCTGCAAAAATCGAACTTCTTTCCGTGATAGCCCTTGAGAAGGGGATATCCGCGCGCGGATTGAGAAAAGGCAGGCAAGGAACCATCGTGGAGTTCCTCAAGGACGGCCATTACGAAGTGGAGTTTTCGGACAGGCGGGGCCGGACGAAGGCCCTCGTTCCTCTTTCCGCCGAGGATTTCAGCGTTGTCTGGACGCCTTCCTGCAATTTCGTGCAGCGCCCCAAGCAGTCTGGTCCGGCCTCGAAGCGCGCCGCGGCCGTCCGCGCCCGGAGTGCGTCTGGCGTTGGAATCGCGGCATCGCAGTCCCGGCTTGAGTCTGCACCGAAGGGGAAGTAGACAGGCTGCAAGTACGGTCCCGGCATACCTTATCTTCTCGTCTGAACCCACATTATTTGTCAGGCATAAAGGCCATTGGTTCAACGAATCGGCCTCCTCGGCCTTCCCGCCGCCCCTTGACACCCCCCTTGTCCCGCGCTAAAATTCCCGTTCGCCTGTTTGGAGGTATGTATGTTCGCGGTGCTTGAGCTTTCGGGTAAGCAGTTCATGGTCGAGGAAGGCACGGTCGTGCGCACGTTCGCGCTGGACCACGAGCCCGGCCAGTCGTTCACCTGCGACAAGGTGCTGCTCGTCAAGAACGGCGGCGAGGCGAAGATCGGCAAGCCCTATGTGGACGGCGCGAAGGTCACTTTCGAGGTCCTGCGCCACGCGAAGGGCAAGAAGATAACCGTCTTCAAGTTCACGCCGAAGGAAAACTACAAGCGCACCCACGGCCACCGCGACCATCTTACATACATCAAGTGCACCGGTATCGAGGGTTAGGAGTCTAATATGGCGCATAAAAAGGGACTAGGAAGCTCGAAAAACGGACGCGATTCGCAGTCGCAGCGGCTCGGCGTCAAGCTTTACGCCGGCCAGAAGGCGGTCGCGGGCAACATCCTCGTTCGCCAGCGGGGAAGCGAAATCCACCCCGGACCGGGCGTGGGGATGGGCAAGGACTTCACGCTGTTCGCTCTGACCGACGGCAAGATCGGCTACCGCATCCACTGCGGAAAGCGCATCGCGTTCATAGACCAGGAATAGCGCGGCCGCGGCAATTGCATCGAATCAAACCGGCGGGCGGAAGCCCGCCATTTTTTTGCGCGAATCCGGGCGATGTGCCCCCGGCCATCCGCCGATTGCGTTTTGGGGCGGAGATGTGCTACAATTTGACCCGGCCGTCCTCCCGCATCCCCGGTAAAAGAAGGAGGACAAACAGATGGAATACAAGCCATCCAGCGGATGCCTTCCGCCGTTTCTGTTCGCATTCATCGTTTTCATTCTCGCTGTCGCGTTCTGCGCGCTTGCGCTTGCATCTTGCGGAAAAGGCGGCCGGCTGAGCGGCCCGGAGCGCCTGGATGCGTCCGCACCGGCGGCAACGTCCGAAGCTTCACTGAATGTTTCGCCTGCATTGCAGGTGCCGGTCGCGGCCGCACCCAAATCCGAGGACATCGACGCGATCGTCGCGCGCATCCGCGGGCTGCGCGCGCCGGAGGGTGCGAATCCCGCGACGTTCGACCGGCTCAAGAACGAGCTGGCGGATTCAATTCTGACGCTCGCCAGAGAGTTGAACCTTTCCAAGATAACTTCCGCCGCGCCTCCGGGCGACAGCGGCAGGGTGACCGACCTCGCGTACGATCCCGAAACGGGGATGCTCTCTTGGACTTACGTGAATACCGGCGACTACGACGCGAACGGCGAGGTGGGGGTGACCGACATCACGCCCATCGCGCTGCACTACCTGGCGGACATGTCCGACGGAGAGAACGACTTCATCGAGTCCTGGACGGACGGCGACAAGAACGGCGAAATTGGCGTGGGCGACATCACTCCGATTGCGTTGAATTACATGCACAGGGTGGAGTGGTATTACGTTTTAATTTCTCCGACGCCGGACGGCCCATGGGATGCGGTCGGCGTACTCCGTTTTCCCGATTTCAATTTCGATTCCGAATTCAAGATCCACTTTCCGCTTCCGGAGGGAACTACGGGATTCGCGGCGGTTTATCCGATGGACGAAGTCGGAAACCTTGGGGAATGGAGCGCTCCTCTGGAGATTCCCGTTCCCGAAAACCAGCCGCCGGTTCCGGTGCTTCGGGCGACGCCGAGCCAGGGGACGGCTCCTCTGTCGGTTGAACTGGATGCAAGCGAAAGCAGCGATCCCGACGGAATGATTGTCAAGTTCGAATGGGATCTGTATGGTACTGGGGAATTCGAGGTTATCGGCGACTCCACGTCATGGTACGCCGACGCGGTTTACACCGAAATCGGCGGAGTGCGGCCGGCCGTTCGCGTGACGGATGATCGCGGCGGCACCGCCGTCGCATCCGCGATGGTCGCGGTCAATCCGGCGGGCAACAAACCTCCGGTTGCGGACTTCGGTTGGTCGCCGCAATCACCTCCCGTGAAAGGAGATGTTACTTTCGACGCATCCGCAAGTTTCGATGCGGACGGTTCCATCGTTCTTTACCAGTGGGATTTCGACGGCGACAAAAAGATGGATTTGAACACGGCCGAGCCGATCGCGACGCATTACTACGACAAAAGCTCGGATAACTCCGAGGAAGTAACCTTGGTGGTCACCGACAACCGGGGAGCGCTGGCAATTAAGGAACGCTGGCTTGTGTTCAACAAGTTTCCGGTTGCGCGGTTCGATGTCAAATCCCGCGTACGGGTCGAGGAGGAAGTCGAATTCGACGCGTCCGACAGTTATGACGAGGACGGCTCGATCGAGCTTTACGAATGGGATTTTGACGGTGACGGAGTTTACGACGAAGGGCCGAACGCCTGGCCGACGGCAATCCATTCGTATTCAGAACCGGGCGAATATCCGTCCCGGCTGCGCGTGACCGACAACAAGGGCGCGCAGGCAGTATCTTACTCGCATGATATAATCGTTGCGTACAACCATTTGCCTTACATAAGTCTCAGTACAACGCTTGCGCGCGGCGAATCGCCTCTTTCGGTCAGCTTCGATTTGGCTGCCGGGGATTACGACGGAACCGTGGTCGCGGTCCAGTGGGACTGGGAGAACGACGGAATTTTCGATCTCGAGACCGGACCGGACATCGAGCTTGACCACGAATACATTCTTGAGGGAGATTTCGATACGCTTATCCGCGCCGTGGACAACGACGCGGCGTACACCGAAAGACTTGTCGGCATCGAAGTAGTGGACGAATGGACCAGATATGTCGTGGCGAGCACGGGCGACGTCGGCAAATACGCGTCGTCCTGCGTTCTTAACGGCGCTCCGGCGGTGGCATATGTGGATTCCACCGCGGGCAGGTTGAAATTTACAACTGCACTTAACAAGGACGGTACTTCCTGGCGCGTGCCTGCCGCAATCGACATGCCAGGGGACGCGTCCACGTTCACGTCCATCGGCATCGTAGCCGGCGTCGCGAGCGTTGCGTATTGCACGGCAACAAGCGGCCTGAAATTCGTCCAGGCGTTCAACTGGGATGCGACCATGTGGAGGTCGCCCGTTGCGATACCGAATACCGGCACTCACACGCAGGATGTTTCGATTGAGGAAGTCGCGGGAAATCCCGCGGCGGCTTATTTCGACGCGGTCGGGCGCGATCTGGTTTACGTTCGCGCGCTGGACGCCATTGGAAGCTCCTGGGGCGAGCCGATGAAGCTCGACACTCAATACACCGCGGGCGAGTATGCATCGATGAAAATCGTTGGCGGCAACCCGGCGATTGCATATTTCGGCTCGACCAACGCGCAGCCTCGTTACATCCGCGCAATGGATTCGACCGGAAGCGCATGGAATCCGCCGATAAACGTCTTTGATGATTGGTCTACCGGCGGGTACAGCTCCCATCTGGCGATTATTTCGGGGCGTCCGGCAATCGGTTACCTTGGGATGTTCGGAAACAATCGCTACATCCGCGCAGACGACGACCTGGGCGAAAGCTGGAACGGCTCGGGATTCGACGGCGGAGACGGATCGCTTGGAACCAACTATGGGTATACTTCGCTCTTGGACGTAGGCGGCGCGCCTTGGATGGCGCACTCGCAGATGCTTGGCGGCTACAACCTCACGCTTCTTCGCGCGCTGGATGCGGACGGCAGCGTATGGGACGAAAACCTGCTGCTTGCGGGCGGACAGGCCGAGGCGAAATACATAAGCATGATTTCGGTTGCCGGAGAACCGGGAATAGTGTATTACGAGGAATCCACCGGCGACCTGATTTACCTGGACTGGAACGGGTAGCGCGGCGGCTTGCGCATGCCGGATTTCGCCAGCCGCGCGTTGACACCGCGAGGCCGGACGGCCATAATCTCCGCCGCTTTGGGGCTTTTCGATCTTTTCAGGAAGCGCAGGAAGGAAGCGGCGGCGCCGGACGGCGCGGTATCCGCGCGGGCGTCGCTTGACGCGGCGCGCAGGCTGGCGGCGGAGAATCCCGGCGATGCGTCCGCGCTGACGAAGCTAGCGATAGAGCTAAAGAACGCCGCGGCGGATTTGTGTGAGCCGGGAGGCGGGGAGCAAGCTTCGGAATCGCATGAATCCGAACGCGCGGCGCTGCTTGCGGAGTCGCTGGAATGTTTCCGCAAGGTGGCCGAGCTTGTCCCGAACGACCCGCTTGCGCATTTCAACCTGGCGGTCGCGCTTGAGGAGTCCGGTGACATTGGGGGGGGCATAGCATCGTTGCGCCGGTGCGTCGAGCTCGATCCGGAGGACGCGCTGGCGTTCAACCATCTGGGGGCGGTTTATCTGCAGGCGGGCGATTTGGCTCGGGCCGAGGAATCGCTGCGCCGGGCGTGCGAGCTGAATCCCGAAAGCGCCGTCGCCGCGCACAACCTGGGCGTCGCGCTCAAAAAGCTGGGCCGCGGGCGGGACGCGGAGCATTACCTGAAGCGGGCGACCGAGCTGGACCCGTCGCTCACGCAGGCCGCGGCGGAGCTTGCCGAAATCCGCGAGCGGGCGGCCGCGGAGCCGGAATCGGGGCTGTTTATCAAAGGCCTCAACCGCACGAAGGTGAAGTTCCTAGAATGGTTCAAGCCTTTCACCGGGCGCGACATGGAAGCGGGGGGGGAGTTCTATGACGGGCTGTTCGAGCAGCTCGTTCTCGCGGACGTGTCGGGCGAGCTTGCATCCGAGCTTGTGGAATTCGTCAGGACGAAAGCAGCGGAGGAGGGAACGACGCGCGCATCGAGGGCGGTCGAAATCCTCAAGTCCAGACTCGTTTCGATACTGGAAGACACCGAGGCGATCGAGCCGTTTACGCCGGGACGCTTGAACGTCGTGATGCTCGTCGGGGTCAACGGCGTCGGCAAGACGACGGTGCTTGCAAAGATCGCGCGGCTTTTGAGGGAGAGGGGGCTGTCCGTGCTGATTGCCGCCGCGGACACGTTCCGCGCCGCGGCCGTTGACCAGCTTCGCATCTGGGCTGAGCGCACCGGAACGCCGATGGTTGCGGGACAGGCGGGTGCGGACCCCGCGGCGGTAGTGTTCGATGCTGCGAAGGCGGCGTCCGCGAGAAAAGTCGACGTGCTTTTGATAGACACCGCCGGGCGGCTTCAGACGAAGAAAAATCTGATGGCCGAGCTCCAGAAAATCGAACGCACTATCGCAAAAAACGCGCCCGACGCCAACGTGCATCATCTGCTTTGTATCGACGCGAACACCGGCCAGAACGCGGTGAGTCAGGTCGAGCTATTCAAGAGCGTGTGCCGGGTGCGGGGATTGATAATCAACAAGCTCGACGGCACGGCGCGGGGGGGGGCGATACTCGAAATCGTGCGCCGCCACAGGCTGCCGGTGCTGTTCATCGGCGTAGGCGAAAAGGTGACCGACCTGGCGGAATTCGACGCGCGGGAATTCGTGAAGGGCTGGTTCGCGGAGGGGGGGGAGTGAATAGTGAGTAGTAAATAGTGGTAGGGGCGCACTGCGTGCGCCCGGATAGAATTATAGGAGGGCGGGGGTAAACCCCGCCCGTACAGCATCATCTCGCAGGCGCGATTTGGGGCGCGAAAATGAGCGCGAACTTGCGCGCGAAATGGTGCGAAACCGCGGGCGCGACCGCGGCGCTTGTTGGCCCGCACTTTTCCGCACTTTACGCCGCCGCGGTAACTGTGCGCGATCAACGCATAATCAACGCCGCAAGTCGAAAACCGGGAGTGGGGAGCAGTACTTTGTGAGTAAGGGCGATCCGCCGCAAGGAAATTAGTTCCATAGGCACCGGCAAGCCGGTACACTCCCATATCCGCGCGCGCGCAGTGCGCCGCTACGAAAGCGGAACCTGCGACTCCCATTCGCGCACGGCGCCTGCCCAGTTCTGGAGCTGCGAATAATCCGCCACCCATGTCGTGTACATCACCGCGTAAATCCCGCTGTACGGCGCGGCCTGCGTCAGCCATTGCGTTATATAAAACGGCTCCGGCCCTTCGTCGTAGTAGCCGCAGAGAATCTGCCGGTTGCCCAGGCCGGAGAAAAACGATAGCGTGCCGGGGTCGTCCGCCTGGAAATACCAGTTGCCGATGTCCCAGTCGAACGGCAGGCCGTCCCAGCTTCCGGCGAGCGTGCCGTTCACGAGGTAGTAATCGTCTCGCGCGTTGTGATTTGGGTCGTACATGTCGCTCCACGTCATTAGCTTCCAGTCGGGATTG
Organism: bacterium; assembly: GCA_039961635.1. NCBI lineage: Bacteria > bacterium. The sequence continues at coordinate 29,635 of JABRWB010000055.1, read as the reverse complement.
ATCTCGTGCGCGATCGCGTCGATGCGGCCGGTGATGTCGGCGAGAAGCTCGCCCGGCGTCTTGCCGGTTGACTGGCAGGACTCGCACCAATTGGCGACGCGCATTTCGTCCACGCCGATGAATACGGAGGGGGGGGCGATGAGGTCGTATATGCTTTGGAGCGTGTCGTGGATGATCGTGTCCGTCTGCGGCTCGGTGAGGCAGACTGTGGGCTGCATGTCGTATACGAACGCGCAGTGGTAATAGCTGACTTTCAATTTTTGTCCGTTCGTGATTGCGCTTCCGTTTGGAATCGTGATGACGGGGCGGGCGTGGTATAGGTCGTACGTTCCGGGGTAACCGGCGGCGATTCCCATAAGCGGATCGGAAACGGGCTCGTAATCGACGCCTTCCGTGTAGGTAACCGTGCCCGATTCGTTCGTGACCTTGATAGGCGCGCCGGGACGGCGGATGAGGTTGATCAGCCCCGCGTTTTCGATCGTCACGTCGTCCAGCCAGAACGTGCCCGACTGGCCGCCCCATATTCCCATGTAAAGCTGCAGCGTGCTCGTGTCCTGGCTGTTCACGATTAGCGTGTACTGCTTCCACTCCTGGGTTGCGGCGACATCGAAATTCAAAAACGAAAGCGTTTTTGAAAAATCTTCGTTGAAGCAGAAAAAGTTGAAAGAGCGCGGTGCGACCGCGTCGGTCTTCAGCCAGAACCGGATCGCGTAGCAGTGCCACGGCGAAACGGGAATGGCCTGGCGGATTCGGTCGTTGCCGTTCGGATTGCCCGCGGTGAAATTCGTGAACCGCATAGAGGTTGAGCCGCCGTGGAACGTGGATGAATCGGCAAACGTGGACGTGCCGGCGCCGTCCATCTGCGTCCAGCCGGGGAAGGCGTCTCCGTTGTGATTTTCGAAATCGCCGTTTTGCAGCGATACATCCTGAACAACGTCGGCCGTGCCGCCTGTGACCTGGAAGAGAGCTTCTTTGACCGGCTGCCCTTCGATCAGATTGGGATTGTGGAACAAAAACGAATCGGAATAGCCGATCGGGACGAGCGAAGGGATGACTTCGATGCCCGCGGCGCGCGCGGCGTCCACGTAGCGCACCACGTTGTCGTAATAGCGCTGGTCGAGCGCGCCGTCCACGTCCATTATCCCGAACTTGTAATCCGCGAAAACGACGGAACTGTATCCGTATCCTGCTGCTTCTTGGGCCAGCGCGATGGCCTGTTCCACGTTTGCATCAACGTATAGATTTTTCATCTGGAAGTACCATAATTCCAGTTGCGAAGGGGGGGAAAGGTTAACTGCAAGCGGGAATTCGAACGTGTCGCTGCCGTACGAATTGGCGACAGTGAGCGAGCAGTCGTAGCTTCCGGCAACGCCCAGCGTAACCTGCGGCGATGCGAAAACGGAGGTATCTGGCGACGCTCCGCCGCCGAAGCTCCAGGAATAGGTATCCGGCACCGAGCCCGTGACGACCGCTCCGAATGTAACCAGATCTCCCGACATTCCAGAGAGCGGAGAGACCGATTCGATGACGGGCGGGCCTGGCGGAGGTGGGTTGACCTCGACGATGTTCGACGGCTCGCCGGGGATGTCCCCGGCGTCCACCGGCTGCACCCTCACGTATCGCAGCGCGCCTCCCGGAAGCGGCGCCGTGAATTTGACAGGCAGGGAGGCGGGCGCGGCCGGAAATCCGACGCGCCCGATTTCGCTCCACGGCCCGGAAGCGGACTCAGAGGTTAAAATCCGGTAAGCCGCGACGTTTACGAGAAAGTTGAGGGCGATTATCGTCACGTCCGAAATGCCGACTTCGCCGCTCTTGTCGCCGTCTATCCAGGATTCGATAGCGTCGTTGCCGGATCCGTCCGAAGCCGACGCGAGAAAATTGAGCGCGATAGGCGTGATATCGGACACGCTCACTTCTCCGTTCGAATCGTAGTCGCCCGGATTCGCGTACGACCAAGTAAGCATCTTATCCGGCTCCGGAGTGGAGGAAAGATCGTAAATCCTTGATGCAATTCCGGTTGGGGCGGATGATACGATTCTTCCCGCTTCCTTCAGGCTTTCCCTGGCCAAAAGTTTTGCCTTGAGCTCTTTTTTCAAACTCGAAAGGATGCCCGGATCCACGATTTCCGGCGGGGCGTAGTCCCGTATTTCGCGTACTATCGCGGCGACGCGCCCGCGTTCCCAAGGCGGAAGGGTTGCACGGCCCGAAAAGGCGGGCGCCGGAGACGAGGCCGCAGCCGGAGGCATCGCGGATGTGGGGCCGTTTGGCTCTGCCGCGTTGGTGCAGGCGAGCAGAAATGCCAGAAGCGCCGCCACCGCGCCGGCCGTCCGTGAAAGCGTGCAATGCAACTTCACGCGGTGCGCGAAGGGAAATGTCTTGCTTGAGGCGGCGTCCGAATCCATTTGCTTACTCCGTCTGTTTCACCTTGGTGAAGGTGATCCGCACGTTGTCAACGTAGTACTCGCGATCGTCCGCAGTTGTTCCCCATACTCCGATGGTTATGTAGGCCTTGCGGGACGCGCCCGTTTCGTACATAAAGTCGTAAGTGCGTTCCTTCCATGTGAACAACGCGAATCCGTCGTTGCCCGTATCGCCGGGAAAAGACAGAGCGGCCGCTGCCCGGGGTTGCTCTGCGGATACGCCGGTGATGACCTTCCACTTGTCCACGGCTCCCCCGTCTTTGGAGCAAAAAGAGTAGCGCACTTTGACGCTGTAGGTGGAGCTGCGATCAAGCGAGAAAACGCGCTCGATGAATATTTTGGCGGAGTCCGCGGGATTTGAAAGCGTCAGCTTGAGGGACTTTTCACCGTCGGATTTGTAGTTGAGCGATTCGTCAATCGACCAGGATGCGGGCGGGTCGCCAAGCTCTATGCCTATCGGCGCCCATCCTTCCAAGCCCGATTCGAACGAGTACGAGTGGTTGATTACATCGGGAAACGGAACAAAATTGACGCCGGATATGCCTAGGTCGCAGGATGATACGGCCAGAAGCGCGGCCGCGAAGCCGGCAAGAACCGCCTTCCCGGCGGGGATGGGCGCAAATTTCGGGTGCAAGATGCGCATCGCTTTTAATTCTACCAGATGCGGCGCATCCGAGCGATTTGTGGACAGTGCCCCGTGCCGCGGGATACAATCCGCACGTGGGCGCGGCCAGAGGTTACTTTTTTACACTGGAGGGCATCGAGGGGTGCGGCAAGTCCACCGCGGCCCGATACCTTCAGTCGCTTCTTGAAGTACGCGGCAGGCCGACGTTTTTAACCCGCGAGCCCGGCGGCACCGCTCTTGGGGAAATGCTGCGCGCCATAATCCTTTCTCCGCAATTATCGGGTGACGCGCTTTCCCCGGTCGAGCAGGTGTTTCTTTTCTGCGCGAGCCGCGCCAGGCTGGCCCGCGAAGTCGTACGCCCGCTTCTGGAGTCCGGGCGCGACGTGATTTGCGACCGGTACCTGGACAGCACCTTTGCATACCAAGGCGTCGGGGGTTCGATTTCCGACGAGCAGCTGAATGCGTTGAACCGTATTGCCACGCAAGGCGTAGTGCCCGATCTCACTCTGCTGCTGGATTTGCCCGTGGAAGCCGGGCTTTCGCGAAGGAGGATCGGCGGCGACATTAACTGGATTGACAAGCGTGAAATAGAATTCCACAGTGAAGTACGCGACAGGTTTCTTCGCTTGGCCGCTGCGGAGCCGGGGCGGATCAAAATCGTGGACAGCTCCGGCGACCAGGAGACCACGAGGGCCGGGATCCGCAGCATTTTGGACGAGTTCTTCGCCATAAATCAGGCCGGCGGGAGTGCGCGAACGTAATTTTCCAGGAGCGGAGATTGGTAAAAATCGAGGATGCAAAAGGACGTGCAAAGCCGGCGAGAGGCCGACAGCTGTTTCGCGCCGGTTCCAAGCTTTTTCACAAGGCGGATTCATATGCAACCGCGTCGCGCGCGCGCCCCTACGCAGGACTGGCAGACGGCGAACTCAAGGAACGAATTGACAGGCAGGGCAGAGAGCTTGTGGCTTCGTCCGGCGAAAGGACGTTGGAGGATTACCGTGAGTTAATCCGCGAGGCTCTCGAGCGGGCGGTCGGGCAAGGGCTGGAGTTAAGCAGGGAGTCATCGTATTCGGGCGATCCGAAAATGTTCGCGTCGATTACCGTCGTGAATTCCAAGCTGCTGGATCTGGCGGAAGAAGTGCGCAAAACGCAGGCTGAAACCATCCGATTGGCCAAGCTGGTCGAAGAGATAAAGGGACTTGTCGCAGACCTGCTCGGGTAGGCGGTTTTCCCCTAAAGTCATACGCAGGCTTGGGATTCGCGAATATCGGATATAATTGCCTGTTTCAAGGCGGCGGAAGCTGCGCCAGCGGCACCGGTTTCCGGCGCACCGTCCGGTATTCCAGAGGGTTGAAGTGGCACTAACGAGCGAGGACATACTTGCTCTGGCGAGAAGGCTGGTAAGGCTTGATCCGCGGCGCGGTCACAAGTTCCTGCCGCGCCTACTGCGTCAGCTTAGCGAGCTTTTCGACACCGACAGGGTAAGCGTGATGCTCCTCGACCTGCGCAAGCAGAGGTTCTCTCGCGCGCTTTACACGGGATTTTCCATTCCGACCGACGCCTATAACGAAAGCAACCTCGTCAGTCTGCACGCGGTTACGCGAGCCGTCCCGCTTGTGACCGAGAATATCAGGCTGGACTATCCGGAGCTTGTGGGGCCGTTCGCCGACACATACAAAACCGACGCATGCGCGTGCTTTCCGATGGTGCTGGGAGACGACGTTATCGGTGTGATTTCCGTTTCCAATCTGCGGGGCGTTGCCGAAATCAAGGCCGGCCTGCCGGATATAGAGCTGTTAATAGGCGTTATAACGCAGATTGTAAGCGTGCTTGAGCTTCCGGAGGAAGAGACGCCCAGATCTGGCGCGCGCCAGATACGCGAAGTACGGGAATTCGCGCGAAAGCTTGAAGGAGTATCCGGTGCGGACGAGATTGTTCAGTTATATTCCGACACGATATTCGAGCATTACGACGGGCTGGGCTTGTTCGTTCTGGTGGACGCATTCGACAAGGAGCAATTAAGCTGGATGGCGCTTTCCCATCCGATGGGACGCAAGGAATGCAGGCGGATTTTCGACAAGATTTCCGCCATCTGGTCGGACAAAAAACCAGGCGCAAAGCCGCCGGATTTCGCTTCCCTTAGAATCGTGAGTTGCGCCGGTTTGACCGACGGCGACACGCCCGTCCGCACTTCCGCCATCAAAGTGTTTCCGCTTGTGATTGAAAAGCGGCTGTTCGGAATCGTGGGCGCCGCTATCGAGCATGAGGCGGATTTTTCCGAGGAGCATCTCGACCTTTTCAACCTTCTAACGTTCCAGTTCGCGGTCAGCCTGCGCAACAACTTGCTGGACAGACGGCATCTGGAAGCCGAGGAGAACGACAGGCTGACGGGACTGTACAACCCGCGGCAGTTCGAGCAATTTTTCGCCAAGGAGTTCGAGCGAAGCCGCAGGTACAGCGTTCCGCTTGTGCTTTTGATGGTGGACATTGATCACTACCGCGAAATAAGCGACACTTACGGCTACGACCGCGCGAGCTTCGTAATCAAAGAAATAAGCGGAATAATCAAGGCGAACAGCCGCACGAGCGACGTAATAAGCCGCATAGCTGAAGACAAATTCGCGTTGCTTTTGCCCGAAACCAACCTAAAGCAGGCGGAGCTGCAGGCGGACAGGATAAGAAGCTTCATCGCGAACCACAGCTTCTTTTCGTGCGAGTCGAAGCTCTTCATCAAGGCGACGGCGTCGCTTGGGATAGCGAGCTTCATAGACCACAAACCGGACTCGCCGCAGCAGCTGGTGGAATTCGCGGACACCGCGCTGTACTTCGCAAAGAAGAACGGCAGGAACCGCGTCGTGAGCTACTCGTTCGTGCTTAACCTGTTCCTCAAGGAAAGCGGGGGAATGGTGTAGGGGGAATGACATACCGGAGGATTCATAATGCCAAGATTCGACATTCCAACTTGGCAAATGATTTTGAATGCAGTTCATGAGCTGGGAGGGTGCTCGACACCCGCCCGAATCATTGAAGAAGTTTTGAAACATTATCCTGAAGCGAATGTCGGAACTATTCGCTCGCAGATTAGATACTGCACTGTTAACGCCAATTCACGCGTTGACAGCCCCCAAAATCAGTCAGCCAGGGACCATCGAAAACCCATTGACGTGTTATATCAAAATAAAAACGGAGAGTACGAATTGTATACCCCCACACGACACGGTTTATGGGGAATTAATCGGGATTCCGATGGGGTATTTTCAGTTTACCTAGTAAGGAAGCCCGAAGAATGTACTGGCGAAATGGATTCACTCAACGATTTTGGACAAGGGGTTGCGCTTGAGGGAAATGAACAGCAATCGACTGACTTTAATGAAATGCTTGGCGAATTTCAAAGAGAATCGCAACTGCGCGATTTTCTGGCAGCATCTATTCGGAACACCAATTTCAAGGGAAGAAGGCTGGAGCTTTATCAAGATTCCATGGGACGTAATGGTCTTGAATATCAAACGCCCGCCGGTCGCATAGATATATTGGCAGTTGATTCAGGAGGCAATTATGTTGTATTTGAACTCAAATTAAGCCGCGGTCGCGATTGTGCGCTTGGTCAACTGCAAAGATACATGGGATGGATTCGGCGGAACCTTGCTGGTGATAAGGCCGTTTCGGGTATAATCGTTGCCGATTTGATTGACCAAAACCTGCGCTACGCAGCATCGGAAGCGCAAAATATTGAGCTTTACGAGTATAAAGTTTCGTTTACATTTGATGAAGTGGGGCTTGATTAAATCATCTACCCCGCCGGGCCGGCGCCCGCGGCGGATTTCCTTCCGCTCGTGAGGAACCTTTTTACGCCGTGGACAATCGCCTTGCGCTGCATAGTCGAAATGGATTCGACAAGCGGCAGCTCCTTCGGGCAGACTTCGACGCAGTTCTGGGCGTTGCCGCAGCCGACCAATCCATCGGGCCCCATAAGCGATTCTATGCGCTCGGTGGCGTTCATCTGCGCGGTCGGGTGCGATGTGAACAAAAGCGCCTGCTGGATCGCCGCCGCGCCGACGAACTGGTTGGTCAAAGTGAACTGCGGACACGCTTCAAGGCAGCAACCGCAAGTCATACAGCGCGACAGGTCGTACGCCAGCGCGCGCTTTTCCTCCGCCATCTGCGGCCCCGGCCCGAGGTCGTAAGTCCCGTCAATCGGCACCCATGCTTTGACGCGGATGAGCGAGTTGAACATCCGCTGGCGGTCTACCCAAAGGTCGCGGATGGTCGGGAATTTCGTCATCGGGCGCAGCTCAAGCGGCAGCTCCAGCTTGTCGATTAGCGCGCTGCACGCCTGGCGCACGCGTCCGTTGATAATCATCGTGCAAGCGCCGCACACTTCTTCCAAACAGTTGCAGTCCCACACGACGGGAGCTACTCGCTTGCCGTCCTTCGTCACCGGGTTGCGCTGCACCGCCTGGAGCACGCTTATCACGTTCATGTTCGGGCGGTAGGGGATGGAAAATTCCTGCCAGTACTGCGGCTTTCCCGGCCCGTCGCATCTTAGAACTTTCAAGTCGATTCTATCCGGCATATCGTCACCCCGCATCCGCGGTTATCCTCCCACCTTCGTGCCCTTCACGCCCTCGCTCGCCTTCACGTAGCTGCGCAGCCGGGGCTTGATCAGCGAAACGTCCACGTCCTGCCAGGACAGCTTCGGCCCGTCCGGCGTAAATTCCGCGATCGTCGTCTTCAAGAAATCCGAGTCGTTGCGCTCCGGAAAGTCCGGCTTGTAATGAGCGCCGCGGCTTTCGTCGCGCGCGATCGCGCCGGCCAAAATCGGCCGCGCGAGTATGAGCATGTCCATGAATTGCCTTGTGAACGCCAGCGTCTGGTTGGCGAACATCCCGCGGTCCGTCACCCCGACATTCGCGTAGCGCTCCATCAACTCCAGCACCTTGTCGTCCGATTCCTTCAGCTTGCCGTTGTAACGCACGATGGTGCAGTTGCGGTTCATCGTTTCGCCGAGTTCGTCCGATAGCAGGTGCACGTTTTCCTTGCCTTCCCGCTTCGCAAGCGCGTCGTAAACCGCCTGCTCCTTTTTCGCAGCCTCGTCCAGCACTGATTGCGGCACGTCCTCTCGGCTGGCGTTTTTCGCGTAGTTCGCCATGCTCGGGGCGCTCTGCATTCCGGCGAACGTGCAGGACAGCAGGGCGTTCGCGCCCAGCCTATTCGCGCCGTGGTACTGGTACTCGCATTCGCCCGCTGCCCAGAGTCCGGGAATGTTCGTCTGATGGTTTCTGGGACTGCCCTCAACCATAAATCCATCGGCATCCCTTTCGTAATCGCACCACAGCCCGCCCATCGAATAATGCACAGCGGGAAACACCTTCATCGGTTTGCGTCGCGGATCTTCCCCCGCGAATTTTTCGTAAATCTCCATTATTCCCCCAAGCTTGCGGTCGAGGAAATCCGCGGGAAGATGGGAGAGATCGAGATATACCTGCAGCTTACCGTCCACACCCAGTCCTTGGTTGACGCACACGTCGTAAATGACACGAGTCGCGATATCGCGAGGCACGAGATTTCCGTATGCGGGGAACATTTCCTCCAGGAAGTACCAGGGCTTGCCGTCTTTGTAAACCCATACGCGGCCGCCTTCGCCGCGTGCGCTTTCGCTCATCAGCCTGCACTTGTCTTCGCCGGGAATGGCTGTCGGATGCACCTGGATGAACTCGGGATTCGCGTACCACGCGCCCTGCTGGTAGCAGCGGGACGCGGCCGCGCCGGTGTTTATGACGCTGTTCGTCGTCTTGCCGAATATCAATCCCGGCCCGCCGACGGCCATGCAGATGGCGTCGTACTTGAACGCGTGCACTTTCATCTCCCGCAGGTCGAGCGCCGTCATTCCGACGCAGTTGCCTTTTGAATCCTTGATGATTCCGGTGAATTCGTAGCCTTCGAACTTCTTGACCCGCCCTTCCGCCTCCCAGCGGCGCACCTGCTCGTCCAGCGCGTAAATAAGCTGCTGGCCGGTCGTCGCGCCCGCGAACGCGGTGCGGTGGTGCAGCGTGCCGCCGAAGCGCCGGAAGTCCAGGTTGCCCTCCGGCGTGCGGTTGAACATAACGCCCATCCTGTCGAACAGGTCGATTATCTTCGGCGCTGCGTAACACATGCTTTTGACCGGAGGCTGGTTGGCCAGGAAGTCGCCGCCGTACACCGTGTCGTCGAAGTGCACGTCGCAGGAGTCGCCCTCGCCCTTCAGGTTTTTCGCCGCGTTGATTCCGCCCTGCGCGCAAACCGAATGCGAGCGGCGCACCGGCACGATGCTGAACAGGTCCACGTCGTAACCGCTTTCGGCGAGCTTCATCGCGCAACCGAGGCCCGCAAGCCCGCCGCCAACGACCGCAAATTTGAATTTAGCCATTACTTGCTCCAATCGAAATCGGGATAGTCCACTCCATCTGTACTATCCCACGAACCATTCGTAATTCCACCAGCCCTTCATCGCGAACAGCGCCGCGAGCCCCCAGAAGAACATCGCCCAGCCCACCACCGTACAAAAGGCGAGGCTCCACTTTTGGCTGTCCGGGCCGGGAGTGATCCCCCACTTGATCAGGAAATTCCAGACGCCGTTCGAGAAATGAAAAACGGTCGAGGCGAGTCCGATGATCATGAACACGAACGCGAATCCGCCCCATGTCGGGTTGTTGAGCAGGTTGTTCATGAACTCGTAGCTCATGTGCTGTCCGGTGATAATGCTCATCAGCCGCGTCGTATAAACGTGCCAGCCGATGTAGATGAGCATGATTATTCCCGTCCAGCGCTGGAAATGGAACAGCCAGTTGCGGTAGTAATTGTACTGCGCCGCGTTCGGCTGATGCTCGTACGTAAGGAACAGGCCGTAAATCCCGTGGAACAGTATCGGGACGACGATCACCGCGAACTCGATGACGAGCAGGAACGGCAGGCCGGTGAGCAGGTTAACGATTTTGTCGAACGACTCCGGGCCGCGCGTCGCCATCCCGTTTGAAAACAGGTGTTCGAGCAGGTACACCCCGATGGGGATTATGCCGCTCAGGCTGTGCAGCTTCCTGAGCAAAAACGCGTACTTACCGCTTGTTTGTGACATCCTTGCGACCTCGCACGGCAGATGCTGACTATCGCGGGTGCGCCCTAAACGCGGGCGTACTCTTTTTGACCTTCCAGATACGCGTCGCCCCCATGCGCGTCGTTGATGACCACGACGGGGAAGCGCTCCACCTCCAGCCTGCGCACCGCCTCGGCGCCGAGATCCTCGAACGCGATGACCTCGGCCTTTTTAATGCATTTTGCAAGAAGCGCCGCGCCTCCGCCCAGCGCGCCGAAATAAACCGCGCCGTGCTTGACGCAGGCTTCCTTCACTTCCGCCGTCCGGTTGCCCTTGCCGATCATCCCGCGCATTCCGAGCGCGATCAGCCGCGGCGCATACGGATCCATCCGGTAGCTCGTCGTGGGGCCCGCGCTACCGATGACGCTTCCGGGCCTGGCCGGCGACGGGCCGACGTAGTAAACGACGCTGCCTTCAAGAGGGAAGGGCGGCTCCTCGCCGCGGTCGAGCATTTCGCAGATGCGCTTGTGAGCGGCGTCACGGGCGGTGTAGACGACGCCGGTGATTTCGACGGGCTCGCCGCTTTTGAGCGATGCGGCGACCTCGGGTGAAAGCGGGGTTTTGACTTCACGCGCAGCCATCGTTGCTATTCTAGGAGCATCCGGCGCCGATTTCAAGGAATGGGGGGCGGATTGTGAGATATTCCACAAGTGGCGGTTCGTGCGGGTTGGAGCAAGCGGCGCGCGAGGTGCGCAAGGCCGTTCAGCTACGCCTGCTTGGCCTTTTTCTCCGGTTCGGGTTCGGACTCGGAATTAGCATCTTCTCCGGCTTCCTGCTCGCCAGATACCCTACCGTTCAAAGCGCCCGCAAGTATCGCAAGAGTTTCGTTGTTGTAAAGCACCGTGTCTCGCAATACGTAGTGCTTCACGATTGCGCGGCCCTTGTCGTCCGGATTTGTGATTATCATCACCAGATTCTGCGGATCCGTGGCAATTACGTCAACCTTGTCCATCGCTCCCAAACTCCTTTTCTCATTCTCGCTAATCTACGTAAATCCTCAGGTACCCGGTTGTTCCTCCAAGCGATACCAGCACGTACTGGTTGGATTCGCTTTTGCCGGTGTAAATCGTGCCTCCGGTGAACCGGATAAACGGCTGGTCGGTGTCGAGCTGCTCGATTTCGAGCGCAGGGATCGCGGCATCGGTGACCGTCTGATGAACTACAACCCGCCCGTTGTTAGCCGAAATCGCCCCGTTAAGCCCAAGGTGGATTTTGTTCGTCCCGCCGTCAACAAAAAACGCCGCGTCGAGTCCGTCGGTTTCGATCCGGAAATCCTTATCCTCGCCGCCTTCGTTGAATATCGCATCGCCTCGGACGTCGAGCATCGCGTTGGGAGCGTTCGTGCCGATTCCGATTCTGTCGGCGCTCGCGTCGGCGCAAAGCAGGTTCGCCAGCGTCTGGCCGCTTACCGAGAAATCCACGTTCCCCTGGCCCGAGTTGAATTTAATGGCGCCTGTCGTCGTCAGGTTGAAGCCCAAAACCGAATTTGGGCTGTCGTAGGACATTTTGGCCCTCGCCGGAACTGTGGCATTGCCCAAATACAAACTGGCTATTCCAGAGTCGCCGCTTACAACGAAAACATCGGCATCGCTTCCCGCCGGATATGAATTGACGAAAGCCGCAACTCCCGCGCTTCCGTATCCAGCCCATCCGCCGGACTTGGAGATTTCAAGCGGAACAAGCGGGTTTACCGCGTTTGCGCCAATCCCCATCCTGAAATTCTCGTCAATAACAACCCTGACGTTGTTTCCCGAATCCGCAACTTCGAAAATCTGCGACGCCTGGCTTGCGTGAGCCTTCAGGCTCAGCTTGTCGCCCGTGCTTTGCGCAACGAGCGAAACGCTGCCCGAAAAGGTCGCGTTGCCGAGCACGTCCGCGCCCTTCAGATACGCGTTGTACCACCGCTTTCCGCCCAATCCGCCGGTGCCGAGCGTTTCCGTCTCCGCATTCGGCGCGAGGTTCGTGCTAAACCTTCCCCCGACGCTGATGAGGTCGGTGTAGGTGGAACTCTGGCCGAGCGTGATCGTCCGAGCCGCGTTGTTATCACCCGCAAACGAGATATTCGTCGCAGCGACAAGATTTGCGCCGTTTAGGGTTATGGTGTTGTTTATGTAAAGCGCTCCATCGATCTTCACGTGGTCATCGTAAGTTCCGCCCTTTTGACCAAGGGTAATCAAGCGCAAAACAGACCCCGTACCCTTTATGGTTACATCTCCTGCGCTTGCAAGCACATCAAGTGATCTTAGAAAGGCCGACTTCCATCTAAGATCAGACTCCCCAAGAACTCCCAGATTGTATGCATTATCCTGAGAAGGCAATAAATTCGCCTGAACACTGATTTCGCCGCTGCTGCCCGCAAGGACATCGCAATTTACGGAATCAATAACGGCTGATGTTCCGTAGATTCCTAGCGCGTATAGGTTTGACCATTTTTTGCTTGATGTACCAAGCGAAAGGCCTGTGGTCTGGGAGTTAGATTGCTTTCAACAAAACCCGAGCCCAAATCCAGACTATTCAAGTCAAGGTTGTTCAAAAAGGCATCCCAGCGATGATCTGTGTTTCCAAGCGTGTAATCGTCATTGGGGATTAAATTTCCCTCAATGTAGCCATCCAAATTTATTGTTCGGACGAACAATCCACTCCATCTTCCAGTGGCGCTTGCCTCGCCGAGTCTTGAAACGCCATTTGTAGTCTTATTAGGGAGCAAATCCCTATCTTGCGCCGTATCCGACGGCTTATATGTGCCATTTGACGAACTCCAACTTACCACGCCCATTTACTTACCTCCATGATCCAGCGACAAAATGATTAATTAAATGTCAAAGCCTGTATTCTCGTTCCAAAAACCAGAGAGCGCGATTCAGTGTCGTGGTAGGCAATAACGGCAATACCGACATTGCTTAAACCTAATGAAATGTCCTCGTAGTTTGCGGCAGTGAATAATCCCAAATCGTCGCGGCAAACAAGGTTATCCTTAAATGCAACAAAGGTGGTAGATTTCTTTCCGAAGTAACCGCCCTTTATCAGCGCGATGTAACCCACTTCGCCTTGTCCCTGCACAAGCCAATTCGGAGCGGAGGTGGATGTTGGAAAATCTTGGAACACAGCATAGGACTGCTTCCAAAGACCCTCTATATATGCAAATTCCTGAATTAAGGACGAGCCATTTTCAATCACCAAAATAGAATCTACGGAGCCTCCGCGCCGGAAAATTGCACTGCGGTAATACCACAAGGGATCCTTTACGGCAAAATTGATGCTCCAATTGCTATTTGGCTCCTTTGCAATTATGCATATGTTTCTATCGGCCAAAAGAATCTTGGGTTGGCTGGCTTCAAACGCAATATCGCGCGGGCGGGCTTCAATTGCGCTACGATTAAAACCGGTGTTTTCGGAGGTCCAGCCTTCATCGCCATTAGACATGTACATGATATCCCCGTTATCGACATCTCCGCCAATATAAACACCAACGGTTTCGGTCGACGGATGCAAGCGCAATAAAGGACTGAAGTTTGAATCGGCAGGGAACATTTTAAATAATTCCGACCATCCAGTATAAGACGATAACTGCAAGCCAATCAACAAACCATCTAAAGTGATCAGAGCGAATTCCGCCGTGCCGTCATCTTTTATTACAAGGTTGGAAACTGTATGAGCTTGGTACGAGAAGGGGCAAGTATTCACAACCCATTCGTTGTCGGCGTTCAAAAGCGCAATTCTTGGAATCTGTTCCGCCAAATAGAGAATGGCCGGTCTCTGTTTTATAGGCTGGAAGGCTATACTTGGTGAGAGCCCCGCGTCATACCCCGCCTCCGGCCCGCCGTCCACCCGCTCGAACGTCCAGTACAGGTGCGCGGGATTGCTGAATATCAGCCCCGTCTCCGCGGTCGCGGTCTTGCCGCCGTTGTCGGTCACGCGCAGCTTCGCGTGGTACTCCCCCGCCGGGTATTCGTGCGTGACGGGTTCGGGTGCGGCGGACGATGTGTCGAACTTGCCGTCGCCCTCGAAGTCCCACTGGTATTTCACAATCGTCCCGTCCGCGTCGTAACTGCCGTTCGATACGAGCGTCACCGTCAGGGGCGAGTCCCCCGTCTCCGGCGCCGCCTGCGCGACCGCGACGGGCGCGATGTTCGAGCTTCCCTGCCCCGGCGTGAATTTGCCCCCGCCGCCGCAAGACGCGAGCAGGAGCGCGACGAACGCCAGCAGGATGAAGAATGACACGGCGCGGCCCGAGGCGGCTAGATTGCAGTCCGGGGTGAAACTATGCAGGATGCGGGTGCGACCCGGCATGAGTACGAGGTTCCCCGCGGCATCTTTGATGCGGATGTCGGATGAAAATGCAAAAAGTCCAAACTTTAAAGAGGTACCCATATCCGCTATGACGATATTCGGGTCCCGGCGTTCAACTGACATAAAAATACACCCTTTTTGCGGGCCGGCCAATGCCCACGCAACATCGATTATACCGCCGGGATCCGAGCCTGTCAACAGCTTGGCGGTTATATTTGAAAAAAAAACCGGCCCCGGTTGCCCGGGGCCGTAATGAAATTCAAAATTTGCGGCGTTTGCGGCCGCGCGATTGCAGGCGCGGTTCTACTGGCCGCCCTTTCCTTCCGTCGCCGGAGGCGCTTCCGCGGGAGGGGGAGGAGGCGCCGAGCCGTCGGCCGGAGGAGTCTGGCCACCCATTTGCTCGGACATGCCCTTCATCGCTTCTTCGATCATCTTGTTGACTTCTTCCTGAACCTTGTCGAAGTATGCGTCCACCTTGTCGGTGCGCATCGCCATGATCATCCCAGCGCCGTTTTCGTAACCGGCGACGATTACGATGTTGTTCGCGGGGTCTGACCAAAAGACGGTGTTAGGCGGGAACTGGGGCTCTTTCTCCTCGGCTGGCGGCGCTTCCGCCGGCGGCGCTTTGTCGGCCGGAGGAGCCTCTACGGGAGTCTCGCCTTCAGCACCAGGGGCCGGGGGCGCCGCTTCGGGTTCCTCGCCGGAATAGAACTTGGTTTTGGTCAGAATGTCGGGCGGTTCGAGGGAGCCCTCGCCATAGGTTCCCTTCAGTTCCTCAACTTTGGCCTTGAATTCAGCCTCGGGAATTTGATGGTGCTCGCCGTACAGAACGAGGCCGCCTTCAAGGAAGCCGAAGCTTGATTCCGGGCCGGTCTTGCCTTCTTTGGGGCTGGCGCTGAACTGTAAAGGCTCGCCCTCGGGCGGAATGGCTTCTCCGATTGCCAAATCGCCATCTTCCGGAAACACGGCCTTTACTTCATCCGGAGACATGCCTAGCTTGACGTTGCCTATGGACGCAAGCTTGGATGTCGTGAAATCCGGCGCGGCGGGCTTGCCCGCGGGCGATCCGGCCTGGTAGCCGCCTTCCCCTTCGGTCTGCGGCGCCGGGCATCCGGTCAGCGCAGCGAGCAAAAAGGCAAGCGTCAACAACATAAATGGGAATCTCACTGTCATCCTCCAAGGGAGCTAAGTAAACCTGAATTGTCGCGCCGTCCGCCAGAAAGGTCAATAGCGGTTCGAAAAGACGCTCAAAGGCGAAATTTCAGGCAGGCTGGGGCTTGGGGGGCTTCCTTGCGCCGCCGATGGCAAGCGCAGCTATCACCGCGCCCACGATGAGCAGCGCCCACCAGTACTTGACGATGACGGTAATCACGGTGACGAGCACGACCGCAAGGACCACGCTGACGAGAAAAACGATGAACCGGACTGCGCCGCCGAGGATTGGTACTATGCCGACCAACAATAGAATCGGGCCGAGCATCAGGTTGAAAGCGACGGCGAAAAGAACGACGGAGATGAATTTCAATCCGAAGAATGCCGCCTTTTCCTCGCCGCGCATCTTTTCGATCAGCTTTTCGGGTGTTTCGGTCGTGATACGGAACGGATCGCCGCCGGAAATAACGCCCGCGTTGACCTCGCCAAGAACCGTAAGCGGGCCGGTGACCGGGATGTACGACACGCGGATTCGCTCGTCATTCCCCGCCTTGTTCTTGCCCAAATCCTTCACGATGTCCTGCGATGCGATGTCCAGCCTCGCCGAGTCGGGCTTGACCGTCAGCGCGCCGAGCTTGAGATCGGCATAGTCCTCACGCTCCTCGCGCACTTTCCAGTCGGTCACTTCTTTCGTAACTTCCTTGGTGACTTCCTTTTCCTGGCCGCCTTCGACTACGGTTTCCGTGACCTCTTCCGTCACGGTTTCGGTGACGTATTCCTCTTTGGCGTATGTGTAGTGGATGACCTTCTTGTCGGTAAGCGGAGCGACGACGGTTTCGGCGGCCTCTGGGATTCCCGTCACGATTTGCATTCCGGAAAGAGAGCCGGCATCCTCGGCCTTGACAGGCGACAGCTTCGCCACTTCGCCGCTGTGCCTTTTCACATCGCAGGTGGAGACGAAGATTGCAAGGATAAAAAGCAGAAATCCAAGTCCCACGCCGCCGATGCTGTCGAAGAACGCCTTCTTGCCGTGCCTGAATCCCATCGCGATGGGATTGGCGCTGCCAAGAACGCGCTCGCCCACGATGCGCTCGGAAATCACACGCTCGATTCGATCTTTCTTGGCCATACTAGCACCCCGTTAGTTTTTAATAGTTAATTCGATGAATCTGGTTATCTGCTCGTCCAGCTCTTCAAGCTCGGCTTCCGTCCTCGCTTCGAGGTAAATTCGCACGACGGGCTCGGTGCCGCTTGCGCGCACCAAAATGGAGCGGTCGCCGGCGAGCATGAACTTGTACCCGTCAATCGAAACAACTTTGACAACCGGAATGCCCCAAAGCTCGCCGCCGCGCTCCGCATAGTGGTCCGCAAGCGACTTCGCCTGCTCCAGCACCGCGGCCTTGCCTTCCTCGGTCAGGTGCAGGTCGGTTCGCTTCGTCACCGACGGGCCGTATGTTTCCTCGATTATTTCGAAGCACCTGGACAGGCTGCCGCCGCCAAGTACCGCAGCGATTTCGCACGCAAGCAAACAGGCAAGTATCCCGTCCTTTTCCGGCACGTGCCCGGCCATGCTGAATCCGCCGCTCTCCTCGCCGCCGCAAAGCGCGCCGCCGCGGATTTCATGTCCGACGTACTTGAATCCGACCTTCGTTTCAATCAACCCGCGTCCGTGCGCCGCGGCGATCCTGTCCAGCAGCGCGGAAGTTGAAACGGTGCGCACCAAATCGCCCGGCATCCCGCGTTCGACGATCAGGTAATGCGCGATTAGGGGAATCAGCTTGTTCGCCGTGGCGAATCCGCCGCGGCCGTCGAATGCGGCGAATCGGTCGCTGTCGCCGTCGGTCGAGAGTCCGAGGCTGAATCCGTTTCCCGCTAGCCGCGATTCCATCGGCTTGAGTATCTCGTACGACGGGTCGGGCATACTTCCGCCGAAAAGCACATCGCGTTCCGCATTCATCGTTTCGACTTCTATACCGCGCCCGCGCAGGTAGCCGTCAAGCCACCCGGAGCCCGTAGCCCATAGCGCGTTGTACAAGACCTTGATACCCGCGTTTTTAATCGCGTTCGCATCGATCAATTCGTCCAGGTGGGCGAAGTAATCAGAACGGACTTCGAAAGTCTTGCCAAAATCCACGCGAGTCGAATATTCGCCGCTCCACCCGCAATCCGTAAGCTCCTTGATTATCGCGGTTATCGCGTCGGTGGTTTCGGGCATCGCGGGTCCCGCGAAATCGGGGATGAACTTCAGTCCGTTGTAATAATAAGGATTGTGCGACGCCGTGAACTGGATCGCCCCCGCCGCGCCCAGATGCTTAACCGCGAATGCGATCGCGGGAGTGGGAATCGGCGCGTCCGCGACCGCGACCGAAAGACCGTTCGCGCCCAGATATCCGGCTGTCGAGTGGGCGAAGTTCCGCGCCAGGAACCTTGTGTCGTATCCGATAAGCAGGACGCGGCGCTCGGCGCCGCCTGCGGTCAAATGCCGCCGGATGGCCTCCGCCACAAGAATTACATTCGAGAATGTGAAATCGGATGCGGTTATGCCCCGCCATCCGTCGGTTCCGAATTTGACTCCCGCGCTCATCACCGCTCCTTCATGCGCGTGAAAATGAGGATTTCAGTATAGCGCCCGCGGGCGCTTGGGGCAGAATCTTTCAACTTCATTTTTCGATAAGCTTGTATTTGCCCGATTCCGCTCCTTTCTCGTCGAGGAACACAAGTTCGTCGGCGGTAAGGAGAATCCTGTAATCGCCGTAGAAACGCCATCCGCTCGGTGAAAGCTCGTCTCCAATTACAATTGCGCCGTCAACGACCGCATATTTTTCCACGGGCGCGATATCCTGGCCGAGGGCGGGTTCTCCATATTCGTAAGTCTTGCCGCTGTCGTTTCCATTTGCGCTTCCGTAAGTCTTAATCCGGCGCCCGGTGAAATTGGAGAGCGGAATCGCCGCTCCATCCGGCAAAATTATTCCGTTAAACGGCGCAATCCCGTCGCCGTCTGCTTCGTGCGAAAGACCGGCCATCCTGCGCTCTACCGGCGCAGGCAGACTTTGCGGTTCCGCGTCTTTTATCGAGCCGTCATCGGGATTCAGCAGCCACGCGCTTTTCCCCCTTCCGAATGAAATCAGCAGCCCATTTTCGCTCCATTCGACATGCGAGGGTAATCCTGGCGCGCCTGACGTGACCTGGGATGCGAGAATCCTTCCGGATTCAAGGTCGCGAATATAAAGATGCGGCGGCGAGTTAAGCACCGCGATGAAGTAGGCCACGCGCTTTCCTTTCGGGTCGGTCGCGCAAGGGGAGGAGTTCGCCCAGCCCGAGTATGGATATTCGACGGTTGAAAGCACTTGGCCGTCGTATTCCTCCGTCCACAGAACTTCGCCCGAATCGTCAAGGCAAAGAATTTCCAATTCGTAATAATCAAGCTGGTAATAAAAAACAAATTTCGCGCCCGTGGATGCAAGCAACTCCAATCGTTCCGGGGAGCGCTTCTTCACCTTCGTGGAAAACACCGTTTTTCCGGACCGCAAATCGTATACCGAAACTATTTCGGTTTCGCTTTCGAATTCATCGCCGGAAATTTCCGGGCCGGCCATCACAATGCGCCAGGGGGCGGCATTCCCGCCTGTCGCAAGCGCGTCCAGCCTGGATTGGCGCGGAAACTCCGAGGCGACGAGAAGCCTTTCAGCGTCGAAAATCTCCGTGCGGAAAGTGTGCAGTCCTTCCGGCCCGGTGTGCTCCAAAATTTCCACCGCAAAAGCATCACCGAGCCGCGCGGAGAGCGACGCCCGCCTGCGCGTATACTTCGGACGAAGGGACGCGTCGAGAATCGCGACGCTGGGCGAGGCGTTGCCATCAATCCAAGTCAGCAGATACCGGCGTTTCCCCGTTTTGGATTCGATTTCCGCGACCCTGTATGGGAACAACCGCTCCTTGATTTCGCGCTCCCAAAGGATTTTGCCGGAAGCCTTGTCAAAACCAGCGATCCGCCCCGGCCTGTAAACCAGCGCGCCTTGCATTTCCGTCAGGCGGTCGGGCGCGCGGCCCTCCGACGCCGACGCTGCGTCGCCGGAATCGCCGGATTGACAGCCGGAAGCGGCCAGCGCGGCCGAAACCAGCAACGCGCAAAGCCGTAGGGAAAGCCGAATGCCGGAAAGACGCAGCGGCATGCAAGGGAATTCTATCATCGCCGTTGCGCCGAAATGTTAACATCGCCGCCCATGCCGTCCAAATTCAATGTTGTCGATGCGCATCAGGATCTCGCGTTCAGTATGCTCAGCCATGGCAGGCGGTTCGATTCGGATTCGGGCGATTTCATGCTCACCGAATCCGCGTGGAGGCGCGGCGGGCTTAAATGGTCGTGGTGCACGTTGTTCGTCCATCCGGACTACGCCGCGGCGGGGTATTTGAATCGCGCGGTTGATGCGGAGCTTGCGATATACAGAAAGATAGTTGCGCGCAATCCGGGCAGGTACAGAATGGTGGAGTCCGCCGACGATTTGCACTCGCTTACACGAAGCGATGGAGCGGTTGGAATCAGCATACTGATGGAAGGGGCGGATCCGGTTTCCGAACCCGCCGCGCTCGACGCGTTTTCCGCGGCGGGCGTCCGGGCGCTGGGGCTTGTCTGGCATGGCGCGAACAAATTCGCCGCGGGAAACTACGCGGAAGGCGGACTGACCGCGGACGGATGTGAGTTGCTGCGCCGCGCCGCCGCGCTCGGAATGGCGGTAGACCTTTCGCACCTTAATCGCGAGAGCTTTTGGGACGTGGTCGAGTTCCGTAAATCGAAAATTCCGGAGCTGAAGCTTTACGCGTCGCACTCCAACGCGGACGCGGTGTGCCCTCACGTCCGGAACCTGGACGACCGGCAGCTTGCGGCGGTGAGGGAAGCCGGCGGGGCAGTGGGCGTGGTGCTTTTCAACGATTATCTCGATCCCCGTTGGGAGCGCACCGAATTCGGGGAATTCGCGCCGGTTCCGCCGGAGACGATTTGGGAAGGCGATCCGACGCCGGAACAAATCGCGGTGAAGCTGCTCGAGCCGCAATACACGGAGCCGAAACTGGCACGGTCGGCTCCCGAAGCCGAACCTCCCAAGCGCGAAGTGGGGCTGGATATCGTATTGGAGCATATCGATCATCTCGCTTACATGCTCGGCGAAAACCGCGTCGGCCTCGGCTCGGATTTCGACGGCGGCCTGAACCGCTGGAACACGCCCGCGCCAATCCGGGATTTCGGGGACATCGGCATATTGGGCGAAACGGTTGCAGCGCGCA
Organism: bacterium; assembly: GCA_039961635.1. Lineage (NCBI taxonomy): Bacteria > bacterium. The sequence continues at coordinate 8,742 of JABRWB010000055.1, read as the reverse complement.
AGGGCGACGCGTTCGCGGCGAAATTCATGGGCGAAAACTGGTTCCAATTCTGGATGGAAGCATTGCCGCAATAGCAGTTCGGAATAGTTTCGGCAAGGAGAGTTTTTATCCTGACTTCTGAATATCCAGCTCGCGCGGAACATCCCTGTGAAACACCGTCGGTATAAACGCGCTTGCAAGGATGACCAACAGCACAACGCCGTATTCCGATGAGCTGATCGTTCCCCGGACGAATCCGAAATGCGCCGCGACGATGCCGAAGGTGAGGTTGTAGTTGAAAAGCATCCCCGCGAAGCGCGCAGCCGGCCGCGGGATTTTCGGGGTCAGCGCGGCCACGGATACAAGCAGTTTAGTTCCGGCGACCGCGACCAGAAGCAACAGCGCCTTCATTGTCAGAGCAGGAGAAAGCGCTGTGATTTCCAGCCTGGTTCCCGCCACGAAGAAGAATACCGGCGCGAGCATGCTGAATACGACTCCCGACAGCTTGCCCGTCAGTTCTTCCCTGCGTCTTAAAACGCGGCCCATGATTACGCCCAGCGAAAATCCCACCAGCGCCTCGTTTACGCTTGTCATGTGGGTCAAGAGCGTAAATCCAAGCAGCATCAAAAACAAAAACCGCAGCTCCAGCTCTATCAGGTTGCCCTTGTATCTGTCGAAAAGAATATGGCCGAGCGCCGGAGCAATCAAGAACAACACCAAAATTATTGCAATTTCCAGTGCGAGCTGCGCTCCCTGATTTGCGTAAATCGCCGTCAACAGAAGCACGCTCGAAATGTCCATCACCATCGCGGTGGATAGCAGCAGTTGACCGATTTTGTGGTCGAGCAAACCTCTTTCGCGAAGGTAAGCGTAAATCAGGGCGATGGACGTTGTTGACAGCGCTATCGCCATCAATGCGGCCTTGCCGATGTTCATTCCGAAGAGGAAGTAAACGATCGCTCCCGAAACCAAAAACGGGGCGAAGAATCCCGGGATCCCCGCCTTCAGAGATGGTTTCAGATTCTTGCGCAGCAAATCAAGATCGGTTTCAAAGCCGGCCATGAACATTACCGCCATCAAGCCGACCGACGACAGCGTTTCCAGCCACTGACCGCCGCCAGCGAATTCGTCCCAACCTATTCCGAACAGCGGTAGCGAATTGCGCAGGATCGCGCCGAAAGCGATTTCGAGCACGGCCGTGGAGATTCCCAGCTCGATGCTGAGAATCCCCGCCCCGACGATTAAAGCCGCGATTATGAATCCGCCTTTCAGCGGCAGCCTCCTTTGCGATGGGTTGAGCAACGGATTGTAACCGCTTCGAGAGAGCCGGGCAACTGCGGTATCGGGAAGATAACGCGTTTGTGAAAGACAAGCGCTTTCCGGTCCGTGCGCCTGCCGGTAACCACGCCGGGCGTTAGCGGCTGTATAATCCGCGCGGTTTTCCAGGAGCTTTCGGTATGCATAAGCATCTACTCGACCTTTGCGACGCGGACAACGCGATATTGCTCGTCATAGACCCGCAGGGCAAGATTTTCCGCATGGCGTACAACACCGAGCAGCTGTCCGTTCTCATCTCCAAGATCATGCGCGTCGCCGCGCTGTACAAAATCCCCGTTGTTCTCACAGAGCAGTACCCGAAGGGCCTGGGCGAAACCGCTCCCGAGCTTCGCGAAGTGTTCGACGCGCTCGAAACCGAAAAGCACCACTTCGTCAAGGACTTTTTCGGATGCTGCGGTGAGCCGGGATTCAACGAACTGATTGCAAGGCTTGCGACGGAAATAAAGAAAAAGCGCATCGGCGACGCGGAACGTCCGGTAGACATAGTCGTCGTCGGCATCGAAACCCAGGTTTGCGTGCAGCAGACGGTTCTTGAATTGTTGAAGCAGGGCTACCGCGTCGTCGTTCTCCAGGACTGCACCGGCAGCCGCGTCAAGGAGTACCACAAGATCGCAATCAAGCGGTTTCACCGCGCTGGTGCGGTGATTTCCAATTTCGAAAGCGTTGCGTTCGAATGGACCCGTACCAAAAACAACGCCTGCTTCAAGCAGATGTCGGCAATCGTCCGCGAGGGAATTTAGCCGGGCCGGGAGCCCGCGGGAGGTTTTTATGCCGTTCGAAATCGTCGAAAAATCGAGCCTTCACGAAACAATGACGCGCATCCGCGTCAAGGCGCCTCTCATCGCCGAGTCCGCCAAGCCCGGCCAGTTCATCATTTTCCGGCTGAACGAATTGGGAGAGCGCATTCCGCTGACGATTGCCGATCCCGACCCCGCATCCGGAACGATCACGCTTATATTCCAGAAAGTCGGTGCGAGCACCTACGAGCTCGACCAGCTCGGTGTCGGCGATTTTATCCAGGACGTCGTCGGCCCGCTGGGCCAGCCGACGCACATCGAGAATTTCGGCACCGCGATAGTCGTCGCGGGCGGCCTGGGCACCGCGGAGCTTTATCCAATCGCCCGCGCTCTCAAAGAAGCGGGCAACCACGTCATAACTATCATCGGTGCGCGCAACAGCTCGCTATTGCTTTTGAAAAACGAAATGGCGTCGGTCAGCCACGAAATGATGGTGACGACCGACGACGGCTCCGAAGGCATCAAGGGCGTGGTCACCCTGCCGCTGAAAGAGCTTTTGGACGCGAAACGGGGCGACATCGTATTCGCCTGCGGCCCGGTGATAATGATGCAGGTCGTGAGCGAGCTGACGAAGGGGTACGGTGTGCCCTGCATTGTGAGCCTAAACAGCATTATGGTGGACGGCACGGGGATGTGCGGCGCCTGCCGCGTCTCGGTCGGCGGCCAGACCAAGTTCGTGTGCGTGGACGGCCCGGACTTCCTGGGCCACGACGTGGACTTCGAGCTTCTCAAGCAGCGACAGGGCGCCTTCAGGCGCTACGAGGAGGACTCGATGCGCCGGTACAAGCTCCAGCAGGAGCAGCGCGATCATGAATGCAAACTGGACGAGGCGATGAAGGGGCGGTAGAACCGGAACTCCGTTACCACCACTTGCTTTTTTCCTGGTGCCCTTCGCTCCGTAACTTGGCCAGTTCCTTTTCGTATGCCCGCACAAGCAGCATGTCTCCTTGCTCCTTTGCAATCGCGATCATGTCCCTGGCGTGAGCGAACGCCGAATCATAATCGCCTTTTTCCACAAGCTCGTCAAAGTGGAAATCGTGAAGCTCTTTGGTGCGTTCGAGTCCGGCAGGCCTGGTTTGCCCGTGAATAAACGGTCCATCGGCGCCATCCAAACTTTCCCTGCGAATGCGTTCCATTTCCTCTTCCAAAGTTGGGACGTCCCTGGCTTGCCCGCCTCCGGCATCTCCTTCGTCACCTATTATCACTGTTGTGAGGGGATCCGTCCTGACAAACGAATCCGCTGAAGGAATACGATTTCGTATCGCCAATAAAGGAGCCAGACCAGCTCCCGCCAACGCGCCGGCGGCATGCGCGTAAATTCCAAGATTTTGGTGAATACCCGATCCGATAAACGCCGTGGAAAGAAGCACCTGCAAAACAACCCAGCTGCCGATATACCAATACGCGCTCATGTTTCGATAAATGCAGCCCACTTGTCCTTCCGAGGCAAACCACCAAAAGCTGAAAGGCGTCGCCAAAAATATCGAGGTAATACGCGCACGCGGATAGTAAATCAGGTATGCCGCCATAACCCCCGCGAGAGCTCCGCTTGCGCCGATTCCCGGAGCGTCGCTTTCGTATCCAAGGTAAACCGTAACCACGCTCGCCAGTAACCCGGCGACAATATAAAACATCAAAAAACGAAATCGGCCCAGCAGCCATTCAATGTTATCGCCGAACAACCACAACCCAATCATATTGCCGAAAATATGCTCCAATCCGCCATGCATAAACATGGAAGTGAACATGGTGGTCCATGCCGGTATTTCGGTGCCCGGCACATTTTCCCCGGCAAGAATTCTTTTGGGAATTTCGCCCCAGTCAAGCAGGGATTGCTCGAATCCGCCCGGATAAGTCAGCTGCCAAACGAACGCGAGAATAATTGCGACGATTAGCGTCAGGGTGATCCAAGGAACCTGATAGCTTGGTGCGTTATCGCGAATCGGCATTGCCTTGAGGGGCTCCAGTATGCTGAACTGAATTTAGTATACTTCATTTTTAATTTGCGCCGCGCGCAAATCCCGCATCTAATTCTGAGCGGTTTATTCCCTTTTCGCCGTGCCGGTGTAAGCCACGACGCGGTTGTGCCCGCCGTTGCGCGCGGCCATGCATGCTTCGTCCGCGCGGTGCAGAAGTTCTTCGTGTCCCGAAAGCTCGCCCAGCGCGTTGTTCGCCACTCCTATGCTTGCGGTCACACCGAACTTGCGTCCCTTCACTTCCGCCCGGAACTCGGCGATGTTTTTTCTAAGCCGTTCGGCGACGTGGCGCGCGGTTGCCGGGCCTTCTTCCGGAAGGATACAGACGAAAATATCGCTGTCGTATCTGGCGACGGTGTCCGCGACGCGGAGCTGGCCCAGAAGAAAGGGGGCGAATGTTTTAAGATACGAATCCGCGCCGTCATGCCCGCACTCGTCCACGAGCCGGCCGAAGTCGTCGAGATCCACCATTATCAGCGCGAGGGGACGCTTGTGGCGCTCCGAGCGGTGCCATTCCTGCTTGAGCGCGTGCTCCAGCGCGCGCCGGTTGGGAAGTCCGGTGAGCGGGTCGGTCCACGCCCCGGATGCGTCGCTTCCGCCCGCGGGCTGCATTGCGGCGTCGAGCGCGCGCGACAGCGTCGCGCGGAACAGCGCCATTATTGCCGCTATGAAGAGCGACGCGACGACGACGAATGCGGCGAAGAAAAACGGCGGAATCGAAAGCTCGCGCCTCACGGTGGCGACAACCAAAATCAGCGCGGAAAGAAGTATGAACCCGAGAAAAAACCCTATCAGCCGCCAGGAAAGGGCGACCTCTTTCATCGCCCCCCCTCGCGCAATGTCCAGCGAGCGCCTGATGGAAAGATACTCCCAGAGTCCGAACGCGACCAAAAACGCGGCTATCGCGAACACCATGGTTTCGGTTTTCATGTCACCTCCGGCCCGCCGGATTCCGCCGCGGCCCACGTGCCAAGCGGCCCCTTTCGCGAAAGCGCAAGTTTGCCCAAATACCAGTAAAGCAGCCTGCGCGTGACTATGTCGTTGCGATTTAAAAAATCGTCCTCGGTTGTCTCCGGATCGAGCCAGCCGTAACGCGCGAGTTCGCGAATCGGCGTCCAGAGCCAGTTCAAGTCGGGCAGATCGCGGAAAATCGGGACTACCTGCTGTTCTTCCGGTGCGGGCTCCGGCGCGAATTTGCGCGCGAGGTTGGACGCCATCGCCAGCCAGTGCTCCTTTTGCATGCTGCTGCGCCCGCGGAACGACAGGTCGTCGTATCCCGCCATCAGGCCGAGATCAACGCAGATGGCGATGTCGCGGTACGCCCAGTGACCGCCGGGAACGTCCGGCCACTTGACCGGTGCGGGATTCGCCGGAAGTTCCACTCCGAGAACCAGCAGCGCCTGCACCACGATGTGAGCAACCTGGTAGCGGTCGAGCGATTCTTCGAGGCGGAACGAACCGGACGCGCCTGCATCCAAAAGGCCGAGCGCCTGGCAGGCGTACAGCGGCTCGAAATACGGATCGTCCGAAGGTATGTCTTCGGCGAGATTGAACGCGGCTGCCGCAGGGGCCAAGAATGCAAAAAGCAAAGCGGCAACTGCCGAAACGAGTCCGGCCGTGCTTGATTTCGGCATCCCCGCTGGCTTAAACCCCATACCGGGGCGATTATAACACGGCTTCGGCGCGCGCCTTCGTGCGCCGTCGCGGCTTGCCTCCGGGCTAACAAAGCGCGCCGCTGCGCTTCAGCCAGCCGCAGACTGCGCGCAGCGCCTTGCCGCGATGGCTGACTTCGGACTTCCGCTTCGCGGTCATTTGCGCGAAGGTCATTGCGGCTGGCGGATAAAAGAACACCGGGTCGTAGCCGAAACCGCCCTCGCCCGCGCGTTCCGGCGCGATCAAGCCTTCCGTACGGCATTCCGCCGTGAACAGGACTTCCTCTTTCAACGCGACCGCCGCGGAGCAGATGAACCTGGCCGTCCGCGATTCCTCCGCAACGCCTTCTAGCTTGGCCAGCAAAATCGAAATGCGCTCCGGGTCGGAATCCGCCACGCGCTTGCTTTGCACGCCCGGCCATCCGCCCAGCGCGTCCACGTAAAGTCCGCTGTCCTCGGCAATCACAAGTCCGTCGAATTGTTTTGAAAAATAAATCGCCTTTTCTCGCGCATTTTCCGCGAAAGTCGCGCCGGTTTCCTCCGGCTCTGCGGTTATTCCGACGTCGGGCGGCGCGAGCAGCCGGACGGAAAGCCCGCATCCTTCAAGTATCGTTCCAAACTCGTCGAGCTTGCCGCGGTTGAAAGTTCCGAATAGCAGTTTTGCACGCGGATCGTTCATTCTCGTTCAATGCATAGCCGCGGCCGCGACGCGCTCTTCCGCGAACTGAAGCTCGTAAAGGTGGCGGTAAATCCCATTCAGCGCCAAAAGCTCCTCGTGCGTGCCGCGCTCGACAATCTCGCCGCGGTCGATCACGAGAATCTGGTCAGAGCGGATGATCGTGGAAAGCCTATGCGCGATCACGATCGTCGTCCTGCCGGTTAAAAGTCTGTCTATCGCCCCCTGGATCAGCCGTTCGCTTTCGCTGTCCAGGCTGGACGTCGCTTCGTCGAAAACAAGGACGCGCGGATTTTTCAGGATCGCGCGCGCGATCGCGATTCTCTGTTTTTGGCCGCCGGAGAGCTTCACCCCTCGCTCGCCGATTTCGGTGTAATACAAATCCGGCAGCTCCATTATGAAATCGTGCGCGTTCGCCAATTTAGCCGCGCTTTCGATGTCCGCGTCCGTCGCTCCGGCCTTACCATACGCGATGTTGTCCCTTATCGTCCCTGAAAATAGAAAACTTTCCTGGAGCACCAGGCCGATTTCGCCGCGCAATTCGGCAATCTTGATCTTTCTTATGTCCACGCCGTCCAGAGTTATGCACCCGGATTGCGGATCGTAGAACCGCGGGATGAGCTTGACGACCGTGGTTTTGCCGCCGCCGCTCGGCCCCACCAGAGCGGTAGTCGTCCCCGGCTCTACCTCGAAGCTCACTCCGTTCAGCACGGAGTTTTCAGCTTTGTAACCGAAGGTTACGTTTTTGAATTCGATCCGGCCTCGACCCGCGGGCAGCGGCACGGGATTTTCCGCTTCCGGCACCTCGTCTTTCGTGTCGAACAGCTCGAAGATGCGCTCGACCGACGCCATCCCGCGCTGGAAAATCCCGTAAAACATCACAAGCTGCGTCACCGGCCCGAAAATCTGGCCGACGTACAGAAGGAACGCGGTCAGCTCGCCCAGCGTCATCCTGCTGCCCATGATGAAGTATCCGCCGATGCAGACCACCAGCACCGTCCCCGTGTTCGACGCGAACTCGACGGTGCCTTGAATCATGCCCATTTCGCGGCGCTGGCTCATCTGCAGGTCGCGGTAATGCGAGCTTTCGTTGAAGAACCGGTCGTACTCCCGCTCCTCCGCGGTGAACGCCTTTATCACGCTCACACCCTGGAGCTGCTCGCTGACGTATCCGGTCATCTCCGCCATCTGCTTGCTGCTTTTAAGCGCGGCGGCGCGCAGCCTGATGCCGAACTTGAATATCAGGAAGCTCATCGGCGGCAGGATTGCCAGAACGAAAAGCGTCAGCCGGTAGTCCAGTATGAACATCATCGCCACTACCGCACAGAACGTGACGAACAGCCGGCCCAGCCTCGCGATGCCCGCCTGCGTCATCTCCTGGAGCTGGTTGACGTCGTTTATCACGCGGGAGAGCAGCGTGCCGCTTATGGTTTTTTCAAAAAACTGAAGGTGCAGCCTCTGCAGGTGGCCGAAAAGCCTTGTGCGGATGTCCAGAATCACGTCCTGCGTCAGCACGTAGCTGAACAGAAGCAGGTTGTAGTCGATCACCACGAACACCGCGATGAATGCAAGCGCTCCCGCCGCAAGCAACATCAGCACAGCGGCGTTCCCCGACGGTATCACGTGGTCGATCGTGTATTTCGGAATCTGCGGGATGACGACGGACAGCCCGGTTCCGAGAAAAATCAGCGCGGAAAGCGCCGCGACCTTGCGCAGGTATGGACGGAAAAACGCCAGATACCGGAGAACGAGCCTCACATTGCCAATCTTAACATCACGGGCGATTCCCCGGAAAAAGCAGGCGCGAAGACACGAAAACGCGAAGACGCGAAGGAGAAACGAAATCAAATCCAAGAAGCGCGGCGTTCGGATTGGTACAGCGGCCATTCCCGGCCGCAGTTCGCGCCCGCGAACGGGCGCTGCGCCATTTGCCAATTCCAATCGGGTTCAAGGAGCGCGGCGTTCACGCCGCGTATTCGGAATTGGTGCCCTAAAAGGCGGTGTAATCGTCTACTTCGTGAATATTGTATCAAGGATATATTTTTTAAGTTAACTCCCAAAACTTATTGACAGGGCGATTTTCGGGTATAATCCCCTCAACCGGAAGGTCTCCGCGCAAGAAACAAATCGTGCGGCGGCAACGCCGCCCGGGATGACGGGGGTCGTCTTTCCCGCCAACCCGGACAAACATCCGGAGCGATGACTCGGTCGGAGCCACACTCCCTTATTGAACATTGATTGCATAGGCGAATCCCGCCATGTGACGGGATGGCGCTTCAGCAAAATATTGTTTAGGGAGCAGTAAGATGAGAAGCAGCACCTCG
>JABRWB010000054.1 GCA_039961635.1 bacterium | reverse complement strand
AAAACGCATGAGTACGCAAAACCCCGGCGGCGGTTGAGCGCCGGCATGAACGATGATGCCATTTTGTATACCTCCAGCTTGTAAGCGAGGGACGACCGGAATTGGATGGACGGGGATATTGTACCGCGGGACTGCGGATTTCGCAACTGCAAACCGGAAACCAATCCACCGTTTCTTGCGCAATTAAATTTAAGCGCCCACTTTCCCTTTGCTATCATCCCCACTCCGTGGGAGCCGTTTTCCGCCGCAACTGGCTATTCGCGAAGCGCAACAACCTTGTCCTTATGGGCTGGCTTGTGCCGCCCGCGTGCGTGCTTTTCAACTGGCTTTCCTCGCTCGCGGACGACGACGTATTCGGCGGCGTAGGCGCGGGCGTCTCACGGCTCCAGATTTTCCAGCCCTACACCGTCGTGATGATCTACCTTTTCGTCAACACGCTCGTAAGCTGGCTGGCCGCGACCTACGTTGCGCTCAAGGAGGGCGAGCCGGGCTCGCTGGATCTGATAAAGCTCACGGGTGTGCGGCCGGGAGAGGTGTGGGCGGGGCATCTGGCGACGCAGGCGGCGATAATGCTGCCGCAGATATTCGTGTTTTTCGCGGGGCTGCTAATTTACAACGAGCTTTTTCTTGCGCAAACGCCGGAGGGGATGACGCTGCGCAACAACCTGCCTTTGTTCGCGTCCGTGATTCTCATGAACGTGATAAATTTCCTTTTCATCTCGTCCCTCACTCTTTCGGGGATATTCAGGCTGCCCGCGGCGGGGATCGCGCTTGGCGCGCTGTTCTCGTTTCTCGTCGTGCCCGCGGATTTCATGATGTTTTGGCTTGCGGATTTCTATTCGGTTCCGCTTGCGCTGGTCGCCGGCGCTGCGGCGGCGCCAGCGGCCGCGGTGAACCTTTTCGCGCTGGCATCGGGCGCGTCGAACTGGAAAGCGCGGCGGAGGTGAGGTTTTGAAATTCATAATCTCATCAGCTCGAAAAGGCACTTGCAGATTTAAGTCCAAACGCGACGCTTCACGGTATATACTTCCGTCAATGACCGATACAGCGACCTTCGCACGCAGAACGCCGCTCGCGGGGCTCGTACTTGAGCTCGCCAAAGCGCGGCTGACGCTGCTCGTCGCGCTGACCGCGGCGGCCGGATTCGCTCTCGCGCAGGGCGCGGTTATAGACTGGCCGGGATTATTGTGGTGCACGCTCGGCACAGCGCTGGCCGCGGGCGGGGCGAACGCGCTTAACCAGTGGGTGGAAGCCTCGCCGGACGGGCTGATGCGCCGCACGATGAAGCGGCCGCTGCCTTCGGGAAGAATGACGGGCGGCGCGGCTCTGGGCTGGGCGCTGGCAATGTGCGCGGCGGGCGTAGCGCTTCTCGCCGGATTTTCTAACCTTCTGACCGCGGCGCTCGCCCTGGCGTCGATTCTGATTTACGTCCTCGCGTACACGCCGATGAAAAAAACCACGCCGGTGTGTACGCTCGCGGGCGCGCTCACGGGCGCGATCCCGCCGCTTATGGGATGGACGGCGGCGACTGGCGGGATCGGACTCGGCGGGCTGGCGCTGTTCGCGATCCTTTTCGTGTGGCAAATCCCGCATTTCCTGGCGCTCGGCTGGCTTTACCGCAAGGATTACGCGCGCGCGGGATTCAAAATGCTTTCGCTGGAAGATTCCGACGGGCGGACGAGCGCGCGGCTTGCCGTTCTCTACATCGCGGCTCTGGTCCCGCTCGCGCTCGCGCTTTCGATTTTCGGAATCGCGGGGGGATATTTCGCCGCGGCGAGCGCGTTGCTTGGCCTTGCGTTTCTTGCGGCCGGAGTGCTTCTTTGGCGGAAGCGCACGGGCGCGGCGGCGCGCGGCGTGTTCGCGGCCAGCATCGCGTACCTCTTCCTTCTGATGGTCGCGATGGTGGGGGACAGGATTCCCGCGGACCGCGGGGCGGATCGCTCGGCGCAAAAGTTCATCGCGTCCTATAATGCCTGGGCGGCGGAGCGCTCCGCCCCGTCAGGCGATGAAGAAAAATAAACGCAAATCCGCGCAACGCGCCGAAGCTCAACCCGGCCGCGCGCCGACGCCGGCGCAGATCGCCCGCTCCCTCGGCTGGCTGATAGCGCTGGTCGTTCTACTTTCGCTTTTGCTGGCGATCAGGCTCGTTCTTCCGTCGCTCGGCGCGAAGGCGAAGCATCCCGGCGACGGCAAAAATCCTGATACGTACGGATTCGACCTATCCAATATAGACGCGGCGCGCGGCTCGGTCGTCGCGGGCGGGCTGCCCAAGGACGGCATCCGGGCGCTGGTCGAACCGGAAAACGTGCACGGCGCGGAAGTGGAAGCGATAAACGAGCAGCAGCGCAGGCGGGAGCATTCCAAATTCCTCGTCCCGTCGGATCGCGTGATCGGCGTCGAAATCGGCGGCGAGGCGCGGGCATATCCTTTGCGGGTGATGGCGTGGCATGAAGCGGCGAACGATACGCTGGGCGGCCTGCCGGTTTTGATTACGTACTCGCCGCTGTGCGACAGCGTCGCCGTCTTCGACCGGCGCGTCGGCGGCGAGACGCTCGAGTTCGGCGTGAGCGGGCTTCTGTGCAACTCGAACCAGCTTTTATTCGACCGGCGCGAGAAGCCGGAGGACGAAAGCCTGTGGAGCCAGCTCGGCGCGCGCGCGATCGCGGGGCCGGCCGCGGGTACGAAGCTCGAAACGCTGCCGTGCGCGGTCGTTCTGTGGAGGGACTGGATTGCTGCTCATCCGGAAACGACGGTAGTGACTGGCGACAGAAATGTGAAGGGCAAGTACGAATCAAGCCCGTATGCGAGTTACTTTCTGAAAGGCGAGCCGCGGTTCCCCGTCGTACCGGAGCCGCCGGGCGGCGGCGTGCCCGCGTTCGAGAGGGTTATAGCGGTGAGAACGCGGGATTCGAGCGCCGTGTTTTTCTTCGGCGACATCGCGGCGAATGCGGGCGAAGGCGGCGTTTTCGAAACGAAAGTGGGAGAGACGCCCTTGAGCCTGCGCTACACGCCGGAGACGGAAACGTACGAGCCGCCGACGGTGGAGGCTGTTGCCGAAAAGCCGGGCGCGATAACGTCGGTCACTTACTCGTTTTGGTTCGCGTGGTACGCGTTCTGGGCCGCGGGAAAGTAGCTACACTAAAAACATCACTACGAACATCACCAGCCAGACAACGCCCAAAAAGTGCCAGTAAATCGCGACATGGTGCACTCCCGCGTGGTTTTCGGCGGAGTACGCGCCGTGTAACGCGCCCGAAAGCGCCATTCCGAGGGGGATGAGCCCGCCGAGCACGTGCAGACCGTGCAAACCGGTGAGAAAGAAAAACGTGAACTGGTACATCGCCGCGACTTCCGGAGAAAGCGCAAGTCTTATCAGCCCCAACCAGTTGAGCGCCTGCGCGACGAGAAAAGCAAGTCCGAGCAAAAACGTCGCCGCAAGTCCGAGCTTGAGGTCGAGAGCGCGTCCCCGTCGGATTCCGGTGAGCGCGAGCTGGATCGTGATGCCGGAAAGGACGATGATAATCGTCGAAATCCAGAGGCCGGGCGGCGCCGCCTGAACGCCTTCCGGAATCCACGATTCCGAGCGGCCGCGCACGACGAGGTATCCGATAAGGCTCGCCGCGAAAAGGATGGACAGCGCGGCGATGAAAAAACGCATGCCGGTCGCCGCCATGCTTTTCTGCAGGGCAGCCGCACGTTCCTCCGCGCCGGCCGGATGCCGCGTCAGTGCTCCCCGCCTCCCCTCCGCTCCATCGCTGGAGCGTATCCCGGAATCTGGGTCGGCTTGTAGCTTGCGGTGTCCATCAGCGCGATCCCGATGAAAAGCGAAACGAAAACAAGCGCGGACATGAAAACGAAGCCGTTGAACAACCTGTCCCACCTCAGATGCATGAAGAACAGCGCGACAAGAAGCCCCTTTAAGGTCGCGATAATCATCGCCACCCACAAATTCAGCGCGCCCAAATCAACATATGTGACCGCGACGGTTACGATGGTCAGAAACATCAGCGCGACGAATATCAATATAAACAAGCTTGCCGGAACTACGTGGACGTGGAGCGCCCCCGCATCATGCGCAGCGCCGGTTGTTTTGTGTTCGTTCATATTCGCTCCCCCCCGCTAGTGTATCAAATACAGAAGCGGGAACAGGTAAATCCAGATCAGGTCGACCAAGTGCCAGTAAAGCCCGGTCAGCTCGACCGGAGTGAAATACTCCGCGTCGTAGCACCCTTTGGACGAGTAGTACATGATAATGAAAATCACGATTATGCCGACGAGAACGTGAAGGCCGTGCAGCCCCGTCATCAGGAAATATATGCTGAAGAAAAGCTGGACGTTCTTGGGCTCGTCCACGGCCGCGTGCGCGTCGGCTCCCGCGGCTTCTTCCGCAAGTCCCGCCGGCCCGACCGCGGCCGGTTTTATCGCGGATTTTTCTATGACGAGCGGCTCGTTTGGATTCGCCGCCGGAACGATTCCCGCCTCGGCAGCGGCCTCCTCCCGCGCATGGTCCTCCGGAGTGTACGCGGGCGCGTCATCATCCGCGGGCTGCTCCGTGTTCGCGGCCGAGGTTGCGCCGTGCGCCGCCCCTTCTTCATGCGCGCCGTCCGCGGACGCGTCGTGAGTCTCGTGCGCCGCGGGATTGTACGACTTGCCGGGAAGAAGGCCGTGCTGCCATTTGGCCTTGTATTCGACGTACTTCACGCCCATGAACGTGAACGCGCAGGCCACGGTTATGCCGAGAAAAATCAAAAGCGCCTTTTTGTTGGACGTTTGCGCGGCGCGCACCGCGAGGGCCATCGTGAGGCTGGAGAAAATCAGGACGACGGTGTTCAGCGCGCCCAGGTTCTTGTCGAGAAACTTGTGCGCGTAGACGAATATTTCCGGATGATTCGCGCGGTAAACCGCGTAAGCGCAAAACAATCCGCCGAAAAGCAGAATCTCGGTGACAAGGAAAAGCCACATCCCAAGCTTGTCGGAGTTGAACTGCTGCTGCGGCGTGTCGAAGTGGTGGTGCAAAAAACGCGGGTGGCCGCCCGTGTGGTCGCTCACGGATTGCACCTCCCCGGCTTGTTCGATATTGTCATTCGAAATTCCTCATGCATTGTTAACGCGTCAAGCGGTGGTTCCGGCCGGTTTTCGCACCCAGCCTTTTTCTTCGCCCTCATATTCGATTCCCGTCATGTCGTACGGATCGCCGGCGATCGGAGTTTCGTCGAAGTTCGTGTGCGGAGGCGGCGACGGGCACGTCCATTCCAGCGTCGCCCCCCCCCATGGATTCGCGGGCGCGGGCTTGCCGCGGAAGAGCGAGTGCAGCAGGCACCACGCGGTGATGGAAAAAGCGATCGCCAGAATGAAACCGCCGATGGTCGAGGCGACGTGATAGGAAGTGTATTCGGGCAGGTAGTCGAAGTAGCGCCGGGGCATTCCTTGTATACCCATCAGGAATTGCGGGAAAAAGGTCGTATTGAATCCGATAAACGTCAAAACCGCCGACCAGCGGCCGAGCGTCTCGCTGTACATCTTGCCCGTGAACTTCGGCCACCAGTAATGCAGCCCGCCCAGGAACGCGACGAACGCGGAGCCCATCATCACGTAATGGAAATGCGCCACCACGAAGTAAGTGTCGTGCAGATGCACGTCGGTCGCCAGCGTGGCCAGCGGGATTCCGGTCAGGCCGCCGATGCCGAAAAGGAAGATGAACGAGAGCGCGTAAAGCATCGGCGTCGAAAGATGAATAGAGCCTTTGTACATAGTCGCGACCCAGTTGAAAACCTTGATCGCGGAAGGAATCGCGACGAGGAACGTGAGAACGCTGAAGAGCATGTTCGCGAGGTCGGATTGTCCGCTCGTGAACATGTGGTGCCCCCAGACGAGGAAGCTGATGATCGCGATCGCGATCGACGAATACGCGATCATTTTGTAGCCGAAAATGGTCTTGTGCGAAAACGTGCTGATCAGCTCGCTGATCACGCCCATCGCGGGAAGGATCATGATGTAAACCGCGGGGTGCGAGTAGAACCAGAAGAAGTGCTGGAACAAAACGGGATCGCCGCCGATCGCCGGATCGAAAATGCCGTGGTGGAACAGCCGCTCGCCGATGAGCAAAAGAAGCGTGACGCCTAGAACCGGAGTCGCAAGCACCTGGATGATCGCGGTCGCGTAAATCGCCCAAAGGAAAAGCGGGAGTTTGAACCATGTCATCCCCGGCGGGCGCATCCACTGGATGGTCACGATGAAGTTCAGCCCCGTGAAAATCGAAGAAAATCCGAGGATGAACGCGCCTGTGACCACGGGAATGACGGCGGTGTTCGTCGTGGCGCTGTACGGCGTGTAAAACGTCCAGCCGGTGTCCACGCCGCCGAGAATTATCGAGAGCAGCGCGAAGAGCGCGCCGAAAACGTAAAGCCAGAACGAAAGCAGATTGAGCTTTGGAAACGCGACGTCCTTCGCCCCCAGCATAAGCGGCAGGACGATGTTGCCCAGCGCGGCCGGAATACCGGGGATGATGACGAGAAATATCATCACCGCGCCGTGCAGAGTGAACATCTTGTTGTACGTGTCCGGAGTCATAATCGTCTGGCCGGGCGCGATAAGCTCGGTGCGCACCAGGAGAGCGAATATGCCGCCGAGCAGGAACGCGGTCAGAATCGCGATTAGATACATGATTCCGATGCGCTTGTGGTCGAGGGTGAACAGCCAGGAGCGAAGCCCGTGCGAGTGAGTGAGGAAGTTGTCCCCGTTCGGATGCGCATGGTTCGCGGTGTTTGCGTGACTCGACATCTAAATCACCTGGCTCCTTCTTTCGGCGCGTCGCCGCGCGTTTCACCATCCGGTTCCGCGCCGCCCGATCCCGATTCCGCATCGTGCGCGGCCGGTTCAGATACACTTGCGCCGGCCGAACCAGCGGGCTCGCCGCCGCCATCCCGCGCTTCGGATTCCTCACCGGATTCTTTGCCTTCGTCCCAGGACTGCAGCACCTCGGACTTGTGCTTGTCCGACAGGCTCTTGAGGAATTCGATGAGCGCGAGGATTTCCTGGTCTTTTAGCCTGCCCTGGTAGGTCGGCATTACCGGGTCGAATCCCGCGACGACTTTCTTGGCCGGGTCGAGTATGGACTCGCGGATGTAGTTCTCTTCGACCGTTACTTTCTCGCCCGACTTGAGCGCGACCTGCTCGCCGAACAGGTTTTTAAGTGTCGGGCCGATGTGCGCCGAACCGTCTATCGAGTGGCACTGCGCGCAGCCGCGCGTTTCGTACAACTTCTTGCCGGCGTCCGCGGGCGCGAGTTTCGCGACGAAGTTGGACGCGTCCGCCAGCCACTTTTCGTACTCTCCCGGCTCGTGAACATGCACTTTTGAGAGCATCGCGCTGTGGCTTGTGCCGCAATACTCCGCGCACATAATGTCATATGTGCCCGGCTCCGTGGCCTCGAACCAAACCTTGGTGTATCTGCCGGGAACTACGTCCTTCTTGGCGCGGAACGCCGGGACGAAAAACGCATGAAGCACGTCAACCGACGTCATCGTGAGGACGACGGGCCGGTCAACCGGAACGTGCAGCTCGCCGTCAACGTACCCGTTCGGGTAAGTGAACATCCACGCCCATTGCTGCGCGGTGACCTGGATTTCGTAGGCGTTCGCGGGCGGGGTGGAAATGTCCATGTAGCTTTTGAAGCCGTAATAAAAGATAACGACAACTAGGATGCTGGGGATCACCGTCCAGACAATTTCGAGCAGCAGGTTGTGCGGGTGGGACTCCTCCGGGCGCTTCGCCCTGCCGCTGTGAAAACGCCAGACGAAATAAATCGACAGCCCGACGATGATGACGAAAAAGAACGCTGAAATCGCGAAAATGAACTTGAGCATGAAGTCCACGGTTCCCGCGGTGGTGGAAGCTTCGACCGGCATGAACTTTACCGGTTTCAGCCGGCCCGCGAAAACGGACATTTCGCCCAACATTATCCCTAATTGCGTCATCTTCCGGGCCCCTCCAGAAGCGCGCGGCTCTTCGCGCGCGCGCGCCGCGCTTCTCCGACGAAATACGCTCCCAAAAATCCGCCGAGCGCAACAAGCGTAAGCAATCCGGCCGCGCGCATTATGTTGATCGCCTGGGGTGTGTACGCGCCCGCGGACGGATCGTAGTGGAAGCAGTACAGGATTATCTGGTCCATCGGCGAGCCGATCTTGCCCTCGCCGGCTTCGAGCAGAGACAGCCGAAGCGTCCTCGGCTCGTACATCACTCCATACAGGTAACGCGAAATGCGCCCGTCCGGAGTGAGCAGAATCAGCGCCGCGGAATGCGCGTATTCCTTGCGTTCCTCGTTCCACTTGTATCCGAAACCGACGGAAGATGTAAGCGCGGTTATCTCGTCCTGCCCGCCAGTCAGGAAATGCCAGTTCGGCCCGGCGCTCGCATTTGCCCAATCCTTCAGGTAGTTCTGCTTCTTCAGCCTCGCAAGCGTCGGCGTTTCGAGCGGATTGAAACTTACCGTCAGAAGGTCGTAATCGCGTCCGGGAACCAAGTCTATCTCCGAAAGCGCGTCGATCATTCCGTTGAGAACGACGCTGCACAGCATCGGACATTCGTAGTAAACGAGCGTGAGAATCACCGGGCGGTTGCCTGAAAAGTAATCGGCGAGCTTCACCTGCCTGCCCGTCTCGTCGGTGAACTGCAAATCAAGCGGGAGCTTTTCGTCCAGATGTTCCGTAATGCCCACGCCTTCAAGTTCTTTCAGTTCGGATCGCGCGATCTGCGCGGGCGCGGGCGCGGCCGCGAGCGCGATCGCGATCATCCCGGCGGGCAACACCGCCGCGAGTTTGTTCAAATTTTTCGGATTGAAAACACTCATTTCATTTCCGGCGGGGCTAAACAGCCCTCGCCAATTGATACCGCCTCGATTCTCCGCTATCTGCCGCCCGGCGCCTCGCGCCCTGCGCCGCGGATCGCTTCCGGCGGCGCACCGAAGCCGCCGAACCGCGGCTGGTTTTCCTGCACGATCTGCCGCATCGCGATTCCGATCGGGATTGCGACGATTCCGCTTTCCGGATCGATCACCTTGTAGCTTTCAAGAAGAGCCTGCTGCTCGGCGGCGAGGCCAGCGAACTCGTCGTACCGCACGTTAACGATCTTGCGCTCCTCCTCGGCGAAACGCTCCGCGTTGAAGAACGCAATCCCGGCGACGATCACGACGAAAACGAACGCGGCCGAAATCAGGCCGACGAGAATCACCATCGGCGTGTCGAGGCCTTCCACGCCGCCCGGTTCGATCTCATTCTTGTTTTCCACTTCGGACAATCCAATCTCCTGCAATTACACGTTTTCAAACCTTAGCGATTCGCCTAGACGCGGATCGCCGACCGGGATAAGCGAATGCTTTCCGGCCACGAAGGCCGCGCCCGCGAGCCAGATTCCGCCGATTCCTGCAAGCAACAATACGTCGCCGGGCGTGAACGGAATCTTCGCGGAGCCGAATTCCGGAACTATCAAATAGTAAAGGTCGATCCAATGCATCGCGATCAGCCAAAGCGCGGCCGGGATGAGCAGCCGCTTCCTGCGTTTTATTCCGCGCGAGATAAGATACAAAAACGGAACGATGAAATGCCCGACCAAAAGGAACCACGAAAACCACGTCCATTCGCCGGATTGGCGCCGCAGGAACCAACCGGTTTCCTCGGGCAAATTCGCATACCAGATGAGCATGTACTGGGAGAACGCGATGTACGCCCAGAACATCGTGAACGCGAACATGAGCTTTCCGAGGTCGTGATAGTGTTCGATCGTTATCGCGCGTGGAATCCAGCCAAGCCGCTGGACGAGCATCGCGATCGCGGTAAGGAACGCGAAAAAGCCGAGAACGCTCCCGGAGAAGAAATAAACTCCGAATATCGTGGAATACCAAGTGTAGTCGAGGGCCATTATGAAATCTATCGCCGCGAATGTAAGCGTCAGCGCGAAGACCACCATCGCGGGAGCGGACAGCTTTTCCTGCCTGCGCGTGATTTCCACGTCCGCGCTCGCGTCCTGCGCCACCGAGCGGCGATGGAAAATCAGCCCCAGCGCGGTCCACGCGCCGAAGTAAATCACCATGCGCACGATGTAAAACGCCGGATTCAAATAGGGCGCCTTGGCGTGAAGCAAATGATCCTTGGCCGAGTCCGCCGTCGTCCACGAATATAGCGGCGAGCCGCCTATGAGAACGGGCAATATTATCGGAAGCGCCAGAATCGCGAGCAGCGGGAAAAGCGCGGCGAAGGTTTCCGCGATTCGCCGGACGACGACGCTCCAGCTTGCCTTGGTCAAATACTGGATTCCGACGAAGAAAAGCGCGCCAAGCGAAAGCGAAAGGAAGTATGCGAAATTCAAAAGATACGAAAAGGAAAAGCGCTTGAATCCGTCGCCCGCGGCCGCTCCCAGCGCGAACGCCGCGATCAGCGCAAGAATGCCTACCGCGGCGGATGCGATCATGAACTTTCGGCCGCGCGCTTCGAGGAACCGGGGCTCGTCCAGAACGGTTTTCGGATCCAGCACCGTGTGGCCGTGCGAATGAGCCATCATTCCTCCTCCCCCTCGATTTTTCTTGCGCCGGGCGCCGCGGAATCTCCGCCCGTGGATTCATCTGCGGGTTTGGGTGCATCCGTCCCGAGCCCCAGCTTCCTGCGCTCCTCCGGAGCAAGGATATCCGCCTTCGCGTGCTGGCTTAATTGCAGCGCCTTGACATAGGCGACAATCGCCCACCTGTCATGCGGAGAAATTTGCGGTCCGTATGCGGGCATGTTCCTTATCCCGTTTGTGATCGTGTTGAATATGTGCCCGACCGGGCGCGAACGCACGAGATCGGAATGAAAGCTGGACGGCGGGGTCCAAGTGCCCTGTTGCAATTGTTCGGCGCGCACCGCGACCGGCCCGTCGCCGTAGCCCGCGTATCCGTGGCAGGGCGCGCAGTAAATCCCGTAACGCTCCTTGCCGCGTTCCAGCGTCTGCATGTTGATCCTGATGGGATAAGTTGTCGCCCAGGTCTTGCCGCCGGTGAAGAATTCGTCGCGCACTAGGCCGCGCGTAAAGTGCTCGTTGTTCAATATCGCTTCGCTTCGGGCGACGGTTCCCGGCACGCGCGGCCGCATCGCGCGCCCGTCCGCGAACGCGGGATTCTCCATCTGGCTGCGGAAATAAGGCTGCCAGTCCATGTCCTGGATCAATTCAAACCTCGGCTTTTTGTGCATCCCCGTGCGCTGCATCGCGATAAGCGAAAGCGGAATCCACGAGAGCACGAATCCCGCCGCCAGCACCGGAAGAAGCCATTTCTTTACAGGATCAGGAAGCATCGCCCTCCACCTCGTAAAGCTCTTCTATCCAGCTTGTCTGCAGAGATTCGAGCAGTTTGCGCGTTTCTTCCGCGTCGAATTTCGGGTCTCTCGCGTCTATCGCGATGTAAAACCGGTCGGTGGTGGCTCGCTTCGCGACCTTGCTGTTGAAAATCGAGTGGTAATACTTAGGCAGCCCGTTGAACGCGAGCATTCCGAAGAACGCGCCTATCGCGCTGAAAAGCACCGTCAGCTCGAAAACAACTGGTATGTTGGCCGGAATGCTCCACAGCGGCTTGCCGGAAATCACGAACGGGTAATCGAACGCGTTGGTCCACCATTGAAGCAGCAGCCCGATAATGCATCCGGACAGCCCGATCATGAAGACGAAATAAGGAAGCGGCGTTCCCCGAAGCCCCATCGCATCGTTGAGACCGTGAACCGGGAAAGGCGTGTGCGCGTCCCAATGCTTGTATCCGGCGTCGCGCACCTTTTCCGCGCCTTCAAGCAGCTCCTGCGGTGTCTTGAATTCGGCCAGCAGGCCGAGCAGCTTTTTCTCGCCGGGCACGGGGGCAACCTGGAGCAGTTCGCGCCTGTCCGTCATCGCTTGTCGCCTCCCATTTCCTTTTTGCGCTCCTCGTGGCCCTTGGGCGCGTCGCCCCAGTAATCGCCGATCGGACGGTGCTCCTCGAAATCCTGGAGCGCCTCGGGCATCACGCTTTTAACCTCGGCCATGGCCACGACCGGCAGGTAGCGTAAAAACAGCAGGAACAGCGTCAGGAACAGCCCAATCGTTCCGGCGAACGTCATTATGTCGACCCACGTCGGAGTGAACATCCCCCAGCTGGACGGAAGGAAATCGCGGTGAAGCGAGCTGACGATAATCACGAACCGCTCGAACCACATCCCGACGTCCACGATGAGTGCGACGGTGATAAGCGACCAGATGCTGGTGCGCATCTTCTTGGACCAGAAAATCTGGATCGAAACCACGTTGCAGAAAATCATCGTCCAGTACGCCCAGGCGTACGGGCCGGTCGCGCGGTTGAGGAACGTGAACATTTCCGTCGGATTGCCCGAATACCACGCGGTGAAAAACTCCATCGCGTACGCGTAGCCCACCATGCTTCCGGTCGCAAGAATAATCTTCGCGCAGTTGTCCAGGTGGTGCATCGTGATGATGTGCTTGAGTCCCAAAAGTTCGCGCGCGGGAATCGCGAGCGTCAGCACCATCGCGAATCCGCCGAAAATGGCTCCCGCGACGAAGTACGGCGGAAAAATCGTCGTGTGCCATCCCGGAAGCTGGGAGGTAGCGAAGTCGAACGAGACTACCGAGTGAACCGAAAGCACGAGCGGCGTCGCGAGCGCGGCCAGAATCAGGTACGCCTTCTCGTATACGAGCCACTGTCGGTTTGAGCCGCGCCAGCCGAGCGCGAGTATCCCGTACGTCCACTGCCTCGCCTTGTTCGTGGCGCGGTCTCGGAACGTGGCGAAATCGGGAATCATCCCCATGTACCAGAACATCAGCGATACGAGGAAGTAGGTGGATACCGCGAAAACGTCCCATAACAGCGGGCTGCGGAAGTTTGGCCACATCCACATCTGGTTGGGAATCGGGAAGACATAGTAAAGCAGCCACACGCGGCCGACGTGAATGGTCGGAAAAACGAGCGCGCAAATCACCGCGAATATGGTCATCGCCTCGGAAAACCGGTTGATGCCCGTGCGCCAGCGCTGCCTGAACAAAAACAGAATGGCGGAAATCAGCGTTCCCGCGTGGCCGATCCCGATCCAGAAGACGAAGTTCGTTATGTCGAACGCCCATCCCACGGGAACGTTGTTGCCCCAGATTCCGATTCCGACGCAGAACAGGTAGCCGATCAGCAAAAGCAGATTCAGCGCCAGAAGCGACGAGATCGCGAACGCGATCTTCCACCACATCGGGGTTTGCGGCCGCTCCGCAATAACCGCTACGGTGTCGGTTACCGACGCGAAGTCGTTGTCTCCGGTGACCAGCACCGTCCGGTGCCGCGGATCTTCGGCTGTGTTGTCGTAAACGACCGAGCTCATTCGCCGTGCCCTCCTTCGTGGGGTTCTGGCGCTTCGCCGCCGAGTTCAGGATTCGGATTCGTGATTTTGGCCAGGAAAGAGAGCCGCGGCCTTACATTGAGCTCTTCGAGCAAAAGGTACGCGCGCGGATTTTCATGGTTGCGGCGCACGCGGCTGCGCTCGTCGTTCAGGTCGCCGAAAACAATTGCCTGCGTCGGGCATGCCTGCGCGCACGCCGGAGTTATCAGGCCGTCGCGGATTTCCTTGTTTTCGTTTTTGGCCTTGATTTTCACCGATTCGATGCGCTGGATGCAGAACGTGCACTTTTCCATCACGCCGCGGCCGCGCACCGTAACCTCGGGATTGAGCTGCATCCGCTCGGTAGCCGAAAGATCCTTGCGGTAGTTGAAAAAGTTGAACCTGCGCACTTTGTACGGGCAGTTATTGGAGCAGTAGCGCGTCCCGACGCAACGGTTGTAAACCATCTGGTTTAATCCTTCCGCGCTGTGTACGGTCGCCGCCACCGGGCAGACCTGCTCGCACGGTGCGTTCTCGCAGTGGTGGCATGTCATCGGCTGGTTGGCGATCGTCGGATTCTCCGGATCGCCCTTGAAATAACGGTCGACGCGGATCCAGTGCATCTCGCGTCCGCGCGAAACCTGGTTCTTTCCGACGACGGGAATGTTGTTCTCGGCCTGGCACGCGATCGTGCAAACTCCGCATCCGATGCAGGAATTCAGGTCGATAGTCATCCCCCATTTGTGGCCGTTGTATTCATGTTCCTTGTAAAGTTGGCCGACGGCGGGAACATGCACCTCGTGCTTCGCGAAGTCGGGCAAAGCCATATATTCAGCCAAGGTCGCCTGGCGGTAAATCGCGCCCAAGCGCTTCTGGGTTTCCTTCTTCCCCAGCGCGTCCATGTCGATCGCGTGGTGATCCTGGGTTGAATAGAGCTTCTTCCGTTTTCCGGTTTTTGCAATCGAAGCTCCCGTTGCGAACCACAGGGAATCCGACGTCCGAAGCGGATACGCGTTCGTACCGACGCCGTTGCCGACGCGGCCCGCGCTCTTGCGCCCGTAACCGAGATTCAGGACGACCGTGTTCGCCGCAATTCCGGGCATAACGAACACCGGAGCGGATATTTCGCGTCCGCCTGAAGACAGCTTGACGACATCGCCCGATTTCAGGTTGTTTTGCTTCGCGAACGATGGGCCGACCAGCGCGGCGTTGTCCCAGACAAGCTTCGTCATAGGGTCGGGCAATTCGTTCAGCCAGGGGCTGTTCGCAAACCTGCCGTCAAATGTCGAATAATCCTGGCAAAACGCGATTTCGATACCGCCGCCCTCCGAGCCCGCCTGAATATTCTGTACGGCGTAGGTAAGGCCGAAGTCGCCCGGCTCGGTCTGTTCGTGCCTGGCCTGCGTGCCGCCGACCATGCCGTTTATCAGCGACTGCCGCCAGAGCCTGTCAACATCAAGAACAGCGGGACGAAGCCGCGAGAACGTTTTGCGCACCATCTCGTATCCGGATGTTTCATCCGACCCCAAAAGCAGCGCAAGCAGTTCGGATGTCGTCCGCCCGCCGTACAGGGGCTCGATGAGCGGCTGAACCACCGAAACGTTGCCGTCCCACGAACGCGCGTCGTCCCAGGATTCCAGGTAATGCGCGCGCGGGAGGTGCCAGTCGCAAAGCTTGGACGTTTCGTCCTCGAACATGCCGAATCTGATTTTGTTTTGCACCTTGGAAAGCGCGTTTTCGAAATCGAGATCCGCGGGGGCGTCGTAGGCTGGATTGCCGCCGATAATAAGGAGTGTTTCTAATTCTCCCTTTCCGCACGCCTCCGCGCATTCCGCGATCGCCTCGGCATGCGTTTTTCTGCCGGGATTCGAGTCGGAAAAATAAACCACGGTCCGCCCGCTGTTTTCCAGCGCGACGTTCATCAGCATTACAAGCGCATGCGCCGCGGGCGAAAGTCCCGCGCCCGCGACCACCGCGCCCCGCGCCTTGTGCGAGATTAAATCTGCGGCGACCAGCCCTATCCCTTCGGGCTTTTTCACCTTTTCCGACAGCGACTTGAGCACGCCCATAAGCGCGGAAGCGCCCGCGGGAAGCGAGACGCCGCGCACCGTGAATATCTCTATCGCCAGTGCAAGTACGGCCGAATCCAACATGGAAGGCGGAATCGCCCACCTGTGATCGGCGTTCGCTCCGGTAATCGTGAATGCGGATTCGTATACGTACAGCCGGCTCATGTCGCCGCGGTCCGCGGCGCGCCCGCGCGCGAAATCGCGCGAGTATTTGAGCGACGCCGGATGCCCCCAGATGAAATCGTCGCCGAAGCTGACGATGCAGCGCGCGCGGTCGAACGCGTACTGCGAGCGGAAAACACGCGAAAAAACCAGCTTGGAGCCTTCGCGCTCGTTGTCGCGCGATATCGGCTCCCACTCGTACCATTTTGCCAGCGGAAACGCTTTCTGAAACTCGCCCTTAAGATGATCCAGCGTCGGAGACGAGCTGGCTTCCGACAAGACAGCGAAATTCCTGCCCTGCGCGGTTTTTATCGCGCCGAAATGAGCTTCAGCCCATTCCTCGAACTCCTCCCATTTCATGCTGCGAGGCTTGCCGCCGTCCCGCTTCACCACGCCCTTGCTGCGGTCCGGGTCGTATATTTCGAGAACGCTCGCCTGGTGGAACGAATTTGTCGCGCCGCGGCCCATCGGATAGCCGGGATTGCCTTCCACTTTTATCGGCCGGCCGTCGTAGCTCGTGACTAGAAGCCCGCACGCCCAGCCCGCGATCTCCATCGCGGTCGCGAACTGCAGAGGTATTCCGGGCGCCCGCCCCTCCGGAGGGTGCGCGTAGGGGACGATGTGCTCCTCTGGAAGCCTGCAGGATGTAAGTCCGATGCCAGCGAGCGCAAGCGATGCGCCCATAAGCCGCAGGAAATCGCGGCGCCCGCCCGCGCCCATTTCGGTGGCGTTTTCCGGGAACTCGCGCTCGTAGAACTGTCTGAACGCGGGCGTAAGGGCCAGCTCTTCCAAGCTGCGCCAATATTCACGCCCGGTTTTTTCGTTTTTCATCGGTGGCATGTCCAGCAATCGGTGCTTGGTTTGATGTTGTATTCGCGGGCCAGCCTTTTGCCGAGGTCTTTTTGGTTCTCCTCGGGCACCCAGTCCATGGAAGTGACGAATTCTTTCGGACGCAGATGCTTTTCCGGATTCCGGTGGCAGTCCAGGCACCAGCCCATGGTAAGGATGTTCTTCTGGTAAACCGTTTCCATCTTGTCCACGCGGCCGTGGCAGCTGACGCAGCCGATGCCCCTCGTGACGTGCGCGCTGTGGTTGAAGTATACAAAGTCGGGAAGGTTATGGACGCGCACCCACTTGATTGGCATCCCGGTTGCATAGCTTTCGCGCACGGACAGGAGCTTCGGGCTGTCTTTCCAGATTGTGGTGTGGCAGTTCATGCAGGTCTGGGTGGGAGGAATGGCGGCCTGCGCTGTTTCCTCCACGGTGGTGTGGCAATAGCGGCAGTCCATCCCCAGCTTGCCGGCATGCAGCGCGTGGCTGTAAGGGACGGGCTGCTCCGGCTGGTAGCCTACGCGCGTGGTCTTGGGCGAGACGAGGAATATCCACAGGACGAGGATATATACCGCGCCGCCCACGAAAACCAGCCCAAAAATACGAACCAGCCTGTCAAACCAGGCTGGAAAAATCGGTCCGCCGGAGTCCATAAAATCCCGATGATATTCGCCCCGTCCGATCTAGTCAAGCCGACCGGAACGCGGCGATGGCTCATTTCTTACCAAACCAGCATAAATACCTCCGCAATCGCGTTTTCGCGCTTGCGGAGGGCGATTTTGGAAAATTTCTTGCTCTTGAATTTCGTGTTATAATAAATGCGGTTAAGCGGGCGTTTAGCTCAGTGGCTAGAGCGCATGCTTCACACGCATGAGGTCACTGGTTCGAAACCAGTAACGCCCATTTGCACAATCCTTTCGCGGTCTGAAAATCGGAGATTTCGGCACCAGTCATCGGGGAATTTTCGGGGCGGCTTGCTTTTTCCGGCGAACCGGGTTAAAATATCTCCGGTTGGGGGAAAGGAGGCCGCAGGCACGGGATGCCGCCCAAGCAAGCAACCGGCCGAGTTAATCAAAGCGGCGTCTGCTTCTCCGTGGCGGATGAAAGTCGTGACGCGTTAGCATTGAGCACGTTGTAGTTTTGGAATTGGATGCGCTTGTACTTAGGTAAAAGCGCCGGAAGGGAATGAAAAAAATTTATAACAACGCGGGATTTAGATTTCCCTGGCCAAAGAGCGAGTCGGTCAGTACGGTTTACGACCATCATCGCCTGGACGCGATTTTCAAAGAAGCCTTCGAAAACAACGATCCGGACAGGATGCGCGAAATCCACGGAATGTGGCAACGCCACCGCGGCGAGCGGTATTTCGAAGCGCACAATTTGTGCATTGCCTCCCAGCTTTACATCCTGTCGAGACGGCGCGAGGACTGGGAGCTTGTTCCCGCAGCCCTCGGCGAGCTTATTGATGCATCTTCTACGGAGATTAACCGTCTAAGGGCGGAAGTGGACGAAAACTTCCTCGTCAATATCCGCTCCGCGTTCGGATGGGGCGCGTTTGCTTCCGCGGTAAGGGGCGACCACAAAACCTTCGCGGCCTCCGCAATGCGCTGCCTGGAGATGGGCTCGCACATCGAACCGATGGCGTTCTACGAGGCGATGGCCCTGCGCGACAGGCGGGCGATGCTGCTGCTTTCGGTGGACGCGATCGAATCGCTGGAATCCGACCAGCAATACTACAAAAAAGTTATTGAAATCGTCGCCAGCGACCGCTTTTATGCGTCGCTTGGAGTCACCGACCTTGTTGAAACCGGCTTTGAAGCGGCCATGCCGGACGAGCTTGGCGCTCCTGCCGGCGGAGTGCAGCTCCGCAATTTTTCATGGCCGATGGCCACAAACCTGAACATCTCTACGGAAGCGGGAGCGGTTGACGCAATGGCGAAAGCGGCGTTTTTCCAGGCCGACCCGGACAAGCTCATTGCGGCCAATCTGCGCTGGCAGGAATTCAAATCGTACCGCTGGTTCCACGCGTACGACTTGTATATGAAATCCCAGATTTACCTTCTCACAAGGACGAAGGCTGACTGGGAAAAGGCGGTTCGCTCGTTTTATTCGGCCATAGTCGCGGCGGGCGATCCCAAATTTGCAGGCTTCCTGTGTGTCGAAGGATCGGCGAGGCGCGCCGTGCAGGTAAGCTTCGCGTGGGCCGCGTTCGCCGCAGCCGTGCGCGGCGACGAAACGGTGTTCGATCAAGCATCCGCGCGTGCGCTTGAATACGGATGCGAACCCGTCACAATTGATTTTTATCGTGCGCTGTGCGCAAGAAACAAGGCCGAAATCCGAAGGCTCGGCAACGAAGCGATCGCCCAGGTGATCGACTACGACGAATTCTACGCGAGGGTTTTGCAGGTTGCGTCCAGCGACCTGTTCATCGCGTCGCTGGCCGATACCAGCCCGCTGGACGAAGGCCTGATTGTTCCCACCGGAGTGGCGTCCTCGATTCTGGCATTCAAAAGGGCGTTCGCCGATTGCTTGGATTGAATGCAAGTGACTGGATTTGCGCGCCTAGCTTTTCTTTGAATATTTTCCCATAAGCTGGGCTTCGGCCAAAATGTGCCCTTTCATGGCGGCTTCGACCTCCCGCCTGCTCGCGCCTTTTTCCAGGTTCAGCGTCGTGTCCAGCGCGTATAACTTGAAATAATACCGGTGCGTCCCTTTCGGAGGCGCCGGGCCGCCGTACCAGGTACGCCCCCAGGAGTTCTTGCCCGGCGTGGCCGCGAGCGGAACGCCCTTTTCCTTTATTTCTCCGATGTCGGGCGGAATGTTAAAGAGGATCCAGTGGTCCCAGGTGCCCATCGGCGCATCGGGGTCGTCCATTATCAATACAAGCGATTTTGCTTCCGGGGGCACTCCGGAAAATGCGAGCGGCGGATTGACATCCTCGCCGTCCGCGGTGAAATGAACCGGTATTTCCTTGCCGTTTTCGAAAGCGATTGAAGTGATCCGCATTTCCTCCTCCTTTCCGGCAGGTGCCGGC
Source organism: bacterium (assembly GCA_039961635.1). Classification (NCBI taxonomy): domain Bacteria; species bacterium. The sequence goes on along the minus strand of JABRWB010000054.1, from coordinate 52,728 downwards.
TTGCTCGCGGCCTCACCGGGCGCCTGGAAGCTGTCCGGCGGCGGCGCGTTCTCGATCTGCATCGGTGGCGCGGAAGCGGAAGCGTCCGCGGGCGTTTGCGCGTCCCCGCCCGCGTCCGGTTTCGGGCAGCCAAAAAGCGTTGCCAGCAGCGACACGGCAAGTCCGGCGATAATCAGTCTGCCAATCACGATTTTCATCTTTGCATTCCTCCTCCTCGAAACGAGGAAGTGAATCTCCATGATATCATCGCGTACGCGACGCGGGTGCGCCGGCGATGCAATCGAAGGAAAGAAGGCCGGGTAGCAAGTCGCGTGGATGGAAACGTTGCGCCGAAGGAAAAAGCGCCCGAGCCTGCCGCTGCCGAAAGCTGCACGCTGACGGTGTTTTACGACGGCCGGTGCGCGGCATGCGGCGCGTTCGCGGAGCGGATGCGGCGGGAGTCGGGCGGTTCCGACGCGATTGCGTTTCTGGACGCGAACGCGCGATGCGGCGAGCTTGCGCGGGCCGGCATATCCAGCGAGGCCGCGACAAGCAAAATCCATGCGGTCGAGCCGGGCGGAAGAGTGCTGACCGGAGTGCGCGCGCTCGCGGCGGTGTGGCGGACGATTCCCAAATACAGGTGGCTTGCGGCGATTGTGTCGCTGCCCGTAATCGCGCAGGCTGCGGAATGGGGATATTCGGTGTTTGCGCGGCTTAGAAAGCTGACCAAATAATAATCGGCGCAAATTTCCTGAAAATCCGAAGTGCCAACTCAATTAACGCGTTCCACGAACGCGTAATATGGTCCTCAGGGCTCGTAAGGACTTGGTATCGCATAGCGTCGATTTTTCTCCAGTTTCATTTCGAAGTGTTCGGAATATTTTTCGGTAGACATACGCCGTAGATTCCCTTTTAGTTCCATTGTTCTTGATTCAATCCAATTTTCATCCAAAATCGATACGATTATAATATTGGGTTGTCGCGGCCTGCGAATTCCTCGAGATAGCTGGATCGCTCAGTCGTTCTAACTATATCCAAAGTCAATTTTTGCCCATAGACATAAGCTAGGAATTCGGGCCTGTAAACGCGGCTAAACCGTTTCGGCCCGTAAATATTATCGTTCGGCTTTTTGCAGTCGCCGTAAAGCGATATGGTCTTTGCCGCGGCGCCGTTTATATACAGGCCGTCATCGGCGTTGTCTGGAAGGCTTGATTTGCTTCCGCAGCCCGCAAGCAGGATAAGCAGCAAGGTAAGCAGTTTCTTCACCGCATGGGTATTTTACTGCAATTACTTATCCTTATCCACCTTCAACACCGCCAGGAACGCCTCCTGCGGCACTTCGACGCGGCCAATCGAACGCATCTTCAGCTTGCCTTTCTTCTGCTTTTCCAACAGCTTGCGCTTGCGCGTGATGTCGCCGCCGTAGCATTTCGCGGTCACGTCCTTGCGCATCGCGGAGATGTTCTCCCGCGCTATAACCGTCCCGCCTATCGCCGCCTGTATGGGAATCTGGAACATCTGCCGCGGAATGGTGCGCTGCAGCGTCTGCACGACTTGGCGCGCGCGCTGGTGCGCCACGCTGCGATGACACAAAAACGACAGGGCGTCGGCTTTCTCCTGGTTGATAAGAATGTCCACCTTAACCAGATCGCTTTTGCGGAATTCCTTGAAGTGGTAATCCAGCGACGCATAGCCGCGCGAAAGGCTTTTGAGCTGGTCGTAATAGTCGTAGATTATCTCCGCAAGCGGCAGCTCGAACCGCAAATTCACCCGGTTCGACGTCAGGTAATCAATGCCTCCGATTTCCCCGCGCCGTTTCTTTGAGAGGTCTATTATGGCGCTCGAATGCGCCGCCGGGCAGATAACCTCCGCCTCCACGAACGGCTCTTCGATAAGCTTGATTTTCGACGGATCGGGAAAGCGCCCCGGATTGTCTATCCGGTGCACCGTGCCGTCGGTCGTCGTTACTTGATAAACGACGCTGGGCGAAGTCGCGATCAGCTCAAGGTCGTACTCTCGCTCGAGTCGCTCGATGACGATTTCCATATGCAGAAGACCCAGAAATCCGCACCGGAATCCGAATCCGAGCGCCTCGCTGGACTCCTGCTCGTATGCCAGCGAGCTGTCGTTCAGCGAGAGCTTTTCAAGAGCATTTCTTAAATCGGTGAAGTTCTCACCGTCCGCGGTGTACAGCCCGCAGTACACCATCGGCGTCATTTTCTTGTATCCGGGCAGCGGTTGGGCGACCTGCCGCGCCGCATCCGTGATGGTGTCTCCCACGCGCGACTGCGACACTTCCTTCATTCCAAGGATTACGTATCCCACTTGTCCGGCGGAAAGCTCGTCCAGTTTGAGCATTTCGGGCATGAAAACGCCCGCGTCGGCGACTTCCCACTTTTTGCCGTTGCTCATCGTGACGACTTGCTGGCCTTGGCACAGCCGCCCGTCGAAAACGCGGACGTAGCTGACCACTCCGCGGTAGCTGTCGTAATGGCTGTCGAAAATCAGGGCGGCCAGCGGCTTTTCGGGATCGCCTTTCGGCGGCGGAATCCTTTCGACTATCGCTTCCAGGAGGTCGTCCACTCCCGTGCCGTACTTCGCGCTGACGCGAAGCGTTTCTTCTTGGCCGACGCCCAGAATTTGTTTCAATTCCTCCAGAACCTCGTCGGTGCGCTGGGCCGGCAGGTCTATTTTGTTTAGTACGGGAACAATTTCCAAGTCGCTTTCAAGCGCCTGGTACAGGTTGGCTATGGTCTGCGCCTCGACGCCCTGGGCCGCGTCCACCAGAAGCAGCGCGCCTTCGCACGCTTTGAGCGAGCGGCTGACCTCGTACGCGAAGTCCACATGCCCCGGCGTATCTATCAGGTTTAGCAAGTAATCTTGGCCGTCCCTGGCGCGATAGATCATCCGCACGGCCTGGGCTTTGATCGTAATCCCGCGCTCGCGCTCGAGATCCATCCGGTCGAGCACCTGCTCCTTCATCTTGCGCGCGTCGATTGTCGCGGTGGCTTCGATCAGCCTGTCCGCGAGCGTGCTCTTGCCATGATCGATGTGCGCAATGATGCAGAAGTTGCGCGTTCTTTCGACGGGTATCTTCATGTCAGGCATCCACCCGGCAATAACCGCGCCGCGTGAACGGGAATTATATATCAATGAAGTTTGCCGCCGGCCATCCGGAGCGGTGCCGTCCACGCGGCCCGCCTTCGTCTTGCAATGGCGTACCGGTCCGCAAGGTCATCCCCCCAGCCGGCGCAATAGCATAAATTAATGTCCCAAATGTCAATCATTCTCAATCCCGACCTTTGTTGCCCGCCGTTTGCGCCCTCGGCTATAATTTCCAGCCTTATCAGATGTCTGATTCTCCGACCATAGTTCTTGACCTTGCGGGCGCAGACCTCGGCGAAGAGGAGCTTTTGCGCGGAGTCAAGCTCGCGTCGTGCGACGGCAACGGCGGCTGCAACCTCGTCCTCGTTTCGAACAGCAAGGAGCGCACCGCGGAATTCGCGGACAAGATAATCGGCAAATCGTCCGGCGGATTCTCGCTGGAATTCGTGAATGCGTCGCACCGCCTGCCCGACCGCATCGAGAGTCCCGTTCAGGTTTACAAAGAGCATCCCGATTCCACCATCAATGTCGGACTGCGCCGGATCGCCGGTATCACCAATGCGGCGTTCATTTCCGCCGGCAACACCGGGCTCGTGATGACTTCCGCGCTGTTCATATTAAAGCGGATACAGGGAATCAGCCGCCCGCCCATTGCCAGCCCGCTTCCCACGCTCGGGCGAACCTGCTTTTTTCTTGACGCGGGCAGCAACGTGGACTGCCGCCCGCAGCATCTTTACGAATTCGGAGTTATCGGCTCGGTGTATGCGGAAAAGGTGTGGGGACGCGAGAAGCCGACCGTCGGATTGCTGTCGAACGGCAGCGAGGATTACAAGGGGAGCGTACTTGTAAAGGAAACGCACGCGCTGCTAAAAGCGGACCCTTCAATCAACTACATCGGCTATCGCGAAGGAAACACGGTATTCGACGGCGACCTTGACATTTTGGTTTGCGATGGTTTCATCGGAAACATCATCCTCAAATTCGCGGAAGGCCTGGCGGGAGCGATAACCCGGCTTCTGAAAAACGAAATAATCAAGCGTCCGCTCGCGGGAATATCCGCGAAGCTTTTCATGGGTGCGGCGTTTCGTGCTCTAAAGAAGCGCGTGGATTACAGCGAGTACGGCGGCGCGCCGCTTTTGGGTCTGAACGGCAATGTCGTGATTTGCCACGGCAGGAGCGACGCGGTGGCCATAAAAAACGCGATCCGCGAGGCTCTCAAGCTCGCCAAAACCGGGTGCTCCGCGCGCATCGAAGAGGCGTTCCGAGCCAAATCTACCTTGCAGGCCCAAGCCTGAAGGAAAGGAGAATTGATGAATCTCAAAAAAGTTGTAGTGCGTGCAAGCGCACGTTACGTTCCGGAAAAGGTGATGACGAATGACGACTTTGCCAAGTTTCTGGATACAAGCGACGAGTGGATAACCCAGCGCACCGGAATCAAGGAGCGCCGCTTCAGGGCGGAAGGCGAATCCTGCTCCACGATGGCGATCGAGGTCGGAAAAAAGCTTCTGGATCGATCGGGCGTGGATCCGGCCGACATCGGTCTCGTAATCATTCCTACGGTTACTCCGGATTATGTGTTTCCCGCGACCGGGACGATTGTGGCGGCGAAACTGGGATGCGTAAACGCGGCGGCGTGGGACATCGAGGCGGCATGCGGCGGATTCATCACGGCGCTGTATTCCGCGTGGGGTATTCTCGCAACCGGAGAGCGGCGCTATGCCCTGGTCATCGGAAGCGAAGTCATGTCGTCCATCGCCGATTTCACCGACCGCAGCAACTGCATTTTGTTCGGGGATGCGGCATCGGGACTTCTGCTGGAAGGTATTGACAAGTCGGAGTTCGGCATCGAAGGATTCGACCTCGGCGGCGACGGCAACCAGTGGCAATACCTATACCAGCCAGCCGGAGGGAGTGTAAAACCAGCGTCCGCCGCAACAGTCGAAGCCCGCGAACATTTCATCAAGATGGAAGGTCAGGAAGTTTTCAAGGGCGCTGTCCGGATGATGGGCAAGACTATCGAGAACGTCCTTGCGAAAACAGGGACCAAAGTCGAAGAAGTGGATTACTTCATTCCCCACCAGGCGAACGCGCGCATAATCGAAAGCACCCGGAAGCGTATCGGCGTGCCGGAGGAGAAAATGTACGTCAACATCCAGCGCTACGGGAACACGACCTCCGCGTCCATTCCGCTTTGCATTGACGAGCTGAACGACGACGGAAAGCTCACTGCGGGTACACGGCTTGTGTTGTTCACTTTCGGAGCGGGATTCGTGTGGGGAGCCGCGCAGCTCCGGTGGGGTGCTTGATGAAAGTCGCGCTGATGTTTCCGGGGCAGGCCAGCCAGGAAACCGGGATGGGCCGCACGCTTTTCGACTCGTATCCGGAATCGCGCGAGGTTTTCGAGCGAGCGGACAAAGCGCTTGGATTCTCGATTTCCAAGCTGTGCTTCGAAGGGCCGGACGAGGAACTGAAGCGTACGGCGATTACGCAGCCCGCGATTTTGACTGTGAGCGTCGCGGCGTATCGCGCGCTCGCGCCGCGGCTTGAAAGCGCGGGCGCGAATATTGCGGTTGCCGCCGGCCATTCGCTTGGGGAGTATTCGGCGCTTGCCGCAGCGGGCGCGCTGGATTTCGAGGATGCGGTGAGGCTCGTCCACGAGCGCGGACGCCTGATGCAGGAAGCCGTACCGGAAGGCCGCGGCGCGATGAGCGCGATTTTGGGGCTCGAATCGGCGGAAATTGAAAAAATTTGCGGGGATACGGAGCTTGCGAGCGGCGAAGTGGTATCACTGGCGAACTACAACTGCCCCGGCCAGTGGGTGATAAGCGGCTCGGCGAAGGGCGTCGAGCTTGCGGAAAAGGCGCTAAAGGACGCCGGGGCGAAGCGCGCGATAAGGCTTCCGGTAAGCGCGCCGTTCCATTGCTCGCTTATGCTTCCTGCGGCGGACGGAATGTCGCCGCTCCTTGGCGCAACCGCATTTCGCCCCACCGAGTTCTTCGTCCTTGCCAACGTGAATGCGGAGCCGTATCCGCCGGATGCGTCGAAGTACGCGGGATTGCTTGTACGGCAGATCGTCAGCCCCGTCAGGTGGATCGCTATCGCCGCGCGCTTTTGGCGCGACTTCGGTGCGTCCGCGGCGCTCGAAGTGGGGCCGGGCAAGGTGCTTTCCGGACTTGTGAAACGGATCGACGCGGATCTGCACTGCCTTTCCGTGGACGCACCGGAGACGCTTGATGCTACCATTGCCTGGATTTCGGACAGGATCGCCGAGGCCGGCGGAGCTGCGCCGGAGTCCTGAATTTGAGATAAAGAATGCCGGTTGATATTGATTTTTCAGAGCGCGTTGCGCTTGTTACCGGAGCGTCGAGAGGCATCGGCGCTTCGTGCGCGCGGCTGCTCGCGCGCGCGGGCGCCGCGGTCGCGGTCAACTACAACGCGAGCGAAAGCGCGGCCGGGGAAGTGGTCGCTTCGATAAACGCGGACGGGGGAAAGGGGATCGCCGTCCGATTCGACGTGGCTGATCGCGATGCGGTGCTTGCCGGAGTCGCGGAGATTGCCGGGAAGCTGGGCTCGATAGACCTGCTTGTGTGCAATGCGGGGCTGCGCCGCGACAACCTGACGCACCGGATGACGCCCGAAGAATGGAACGGCGGCATTTCGGCCAATCTGGGCGGCGTGTTCAATACAGTTCAGGCTTGCCTGGACGGAATGATGAAAAAGCGTTTCGGCCGGATCGTTGCCGTATCGAGCATCGCCGGCCAGATAGGAAGCCTTGGGCAATCAAACTATGCGGCGGCCAAGGCAGGCGTAACAGCCTTCATAAAGAGCGTCGCGACCGAGTATGCGGGCAGAAACATCCGCGCGAACGTGGTGATTCCGGGGATAATCGCTACGGACATGACCGGCGGTCTAAAGCCGGAGCTTGCCGAAGACTACATCAAGCGCATTCCGATGAAGCGGTTCGGAACGCCGGACGATGTCGCAGGCGCCGTGCTGTTTCTTTTGTCGGAGCTTTCCGCGTACGTGAACGGCGCAACTTTGAGCGTGAATGGCGGAGGATTGATGGTATAGCGGCGCGCGCCGCAAATCCAGCGAGCAAGGGAGAGAAACATGCCGAGAGTCGTCGTAACGGGAATCGGGATTTTGAGCTGTTTCGGAGAAGGCGTCGCCGCCTTCGAGGAGGCCATTTTCGCGGGAAAAAGCGGGGTGCGCAAGATTCAAAACTTCGATTGCGCGGAATTCCCCACCAAAATAGCCGCGGAGCTTGCGGATTACGACGCGACCAAATATATGGATCCCAAAAACGTGAAACGCTACGACCGGGTCATCGTCGCCGCTGTTGCTGCTTCCAAAATGGCGCTTGCGGAGTCCGGCCTTTCGATTGACGATTCCAACCGCGACAGAATCGGGGTATTTATCGGGAGCGGGATTGGGGGGCTCGACTCGTTTTATAAAGACACCAAAACGCTCGTGGAGAAAGGTCCGCGTCGCATCAGCCCGTTTTTCATTCCTAACGCAATCGCAAACATGCCGTCCGGAGTGGTCGCGATGGAAACCGGCGCGATGGGGCCGAATTTCAGCATCGTATCGGCGTGCGCGTCCAGCGCGCACTGCATTGGCGAGGCGTACCGCACGCTGCGCTACGGAAATGCGGACGCAATCATCGTGGGCGGCTCGGAGTGCGCGGTGGACGAACTCGGCGTCGCGGGATTCTGCTCGATGCGCGCGGTCACCGCGTCCTGGAACGATGAGCCGACTCGCGCAAGCCGCCCGTTCGACGCGAAGCGCGACGGATTCGTGATGGGCGAAGGCGCGGCGGTTTTCTTGATGGAAACTCTCGACCACGCGGTTTCGCGCGGCGCAAAACCCGTCGCCGAAATCGTCGGATACGGCGCGAGCGCGGACGCTTTCCACATCACAGCGCCTGCTCCGGAAGGCAAGGGAGCGCAGATTGCGATTCGCGCGGCGCTGCGGGACGCGAATCTTTCGTCGTCCGACATCGGCTACATCAACGCGCACGGAACCTCAACCGAGCTGAACGACGCGACCGAGACATTCGCCATAAAGGCGGTTTTCGGCGAACACGCGAGCAAACTGCCCGTATCAAGCACGAAAAGCATGCATGGGCACTTGCTGGGCGGCGCAGGAGCTATCGAAGGCGCGGCCTGCATCCTTGCGCTTTGCCGACAGGAGCTTCCGCCTACGATCAATTACGAAAATCCGGACCCGGAGTGCGATTTGGATTACGTTCCCAATGCGGCGCGCCGTCACGAATTCACTTATGCGATGTCCAACAGTTTCGGCTTCGGCGGCCAGAATGCGGTGCTGGTTTTCAAGCGCTGGACTGGGGAATAAATCGCCGCCGAACCGATGGCATAGGGACTGGAAATATAATGTTGTCGCCGGCGTTCAGGCGGCTTTAGTTTCGACCGATGGAATTGCACGAAACCACATCCGATTTTGCACCCGCGTTTGGTGACGCGCCCGACCTTACGATTGTCGGCGCCGGCCCATGCGGGCTGTTCGCCGCGTTTTACGCCGGCATGCGCGGGATGAAGACCGTGATAATCGACAGCCTGCCCCAGCTCGGGGGCCAGCTTACTTCCATTTACCCGGAGAAATACGTTTACGACGTCGCCGGCTTCCCGAAGATTCTCGCCAAGGAGCTTTCCGCGGCGCTCGTCGAGCAGGCGCTCGGTTTCGGCCCGGAAGTGCACCTTGAAGAGAAAATCATCGGCGTGGAACGCATGAGCGGAATCGCGCTCATGGACGGTGCTTCCCCCGCCGGTGGAGCGCGGTTCGCGATGCATGACGGATCGAAGGATCCGGCCGCGGGGCCGCGATCGATTATCAAGTTGTCCAGCCAGACGGGCAGGTCGTTTTATTCCAAGACAGTTATTCTGGCGCTTGGAGCCGGCGCTTTCATGCCCAAGAAGCTGAAGCTCGCGGAGGCCGAAAAATTCGAAGCGCACGGTGTCCACTATGTAATAACAGACAAATCCCGATTCAACGGCAAGCGCGTGCTTATTGTCGGGGGGGGGGACAGCGCCGTGGATTGGGCCATCGAGCTCGGCAAGATCGCGAAGAAGACTACGCTTATCCACCGCCACGACAAGTGGCGCGCGCACGAAGCCACTGTCGCGTGGATGATGAGCGGCCCGGTCGAAGTGCGCACGTTCTGGGAGCTCAAATCGATTCTGGGCGAGGATCATGTCCGCGCAGCGCTCGTTTTCAACAACAAAACCGGCGAGGAAGACTTGTTGGAAGTGGACGATATCGTCGTCTGCATGGGATTCCTGGTGGATCTGCGCTTTCTGCGAAGCTGGGGATTCGAGATAAAGGACAACGCGCTTTCGGTCAATCAGCAGATGCTTACATCAATGGAAGGCGTTTACGGTTGCGGGGACATCGTGACCCATCCGGGCAAAATCAAGCTGATAACTACCGGCCAGGGCGAGGCGGCGGTCGCGGTCAACTTCGCGTACGCGTACCTCAATCCCGGAGCCAGCGTTTTTCCCGGACATTCAAGCAACCTCGACATCCCGTTCGCGAAAAAGTAGTTTTTCTTTAAATTTTCCGGATTGCCGCTGCCGCCGGGGATTTTTGGCCTTGATCGCGGCCGAATCGAGCCGATCCCGCCAAGCTAATCCGGCGACCAGTGCGCGTACCGGGCTTCCCGCGTAGACTCCGCAAGGAAGGACACGTGCGGATTTCCGGACGAGTCGAGCGCTATGTCCGGTTGTCCCGCATGCGACGAGGGGCAGGGCACAGCTTCGTAATACCACAGAATTCCGAGGTGTTTTTTGAAGAAACAGGGGAATCTGAAACCGGACGCGGGCACGCCGATTGCGAGCAGACACGGGTAGCCTTCTTTTGTCAGTTCGATGCGCGTTGCGGTGAATCCCTTGAATTCGGTCGGAATGTCCTCGACCGACCAGTTCGAGCCCTGCCTTGTAGCAAAATGCATTGCCGGATCGTTGTCGCCTCCGCCGTACGCGATCAGCGCGCGTCCCGCCGAATCCACCTGGATTCCCCTTACTTCGGTCGCGCCTATCGCGTCGGTGATGCTTGAAGTTTGCCAGGCGGTTCCGCTGAAATACGAGTAATAAGATTCGTCATCCTTGTCGTTGTTGTACACTACGTGCGGAGTTCCGTCGGATTCGAACGCGAGCGCGGCTGGATTGCGAATCCATCCCGTTTCCGAAACCAAATCGTCCTGCCACGAGCCGCCGCTTTTGTATGTCACGAAAATCTTGTACTCGGTTTTGTCGATTGTCAGAAAAGACGGATAGTTTTGCGCGTTAAACAAAAAGTCGTACCCGGGCGCGTAGTTTCCAGGCGTAACGATTTCCTCCTGCCAGACAGCGCCGTTCCATCGTTCGTACATTACGGACGTGTTGAAGGCTTTGAATACGACGCACGGCGCTCCGGTGGGATCGATTCCTATCGCGCTTGCTTCGCCGAAGTACTGATTGCCCGTTCCCGCCGAGTCAAGAGTCCATATTTGCCAGGAATCTCCCGTTTTCCCGGCCACTTTGAAGTCGGATTGACTGGAATTGATGAACGTGAAGGTCAGCCAAGGAATACCATCGTCGTCCACGGAGATGCCTCCGCAAGTTCCGAACGAACTTCCGGTTGAAGAGACCGTTTCCCACTCCCAGAAACCGGATGGTATGGCTTGGACTTTTATCGTGAATTGCTCCTCGTCCGTCGCGCCGTCGTCGTCGGTGACCCGGTATGTCGCGGTATAGTCGCCGTCGGACGCGTATTCGTGAATCTCGGAGCCTTGCGTGCCGCTGAAATCCTGAAAGCCTGCGCCGTCTCCGAAATCCCACTCCCATTTCACGATTTCCCCGTCCGCATCCGATGAACCGGCGTCCGAAAAGTTTACCGAAACCGGCGGCACGCCGCCCGGAGGCTGTGCGGCTCCCTTGGCGGACGGGGCGACGTTGGTCACCTCGAAATCCACCGGAAATACATCCTCGCCGTAAGCGTTGGTCACCGTCAGTGCAATTTGAAATGTGCCCGGCGTGTCTCCCACCAACACCATCGGCGATTCGTCCGAACTGGTTGCAGGAGTTCCCATTTCGCCGAAATTCCACGAAAACTCCAGGGGCGGGCTGCCGTCCGCGTCCGCCGTGAAAGTGACGTACCGGTTTTGTCCGCTGGTTATCGGATCCACCCAATTGATGGTCGGCGGTACGGGCTCCACGGTGTATTCGAAATCGTAGGAATCCGACGAGTACATATTCGTAGCGGTCACCCTGCCGCTGTAAACTCCGGCGGCTCCAAGCTGGACGTAAGGTTCCTCCGCGGTCGAGGTGTCGGGCGTCGCCCCTCCTCCGAAGTCCCATTCGAATGTGAATGGCGGAGCTCCCGCCATCGTCGCCCGGAATGTCACAAAATAGCCCGCCCCGCCCGACTGCGGCGAAACTCCGATTACAACAGGCGGGCCGGCGGCTTCGACGTCAACTACGTTGCTGATCAAGCCGCGGCTTCCGAATTGGTCCACAGCCGCCACCGCCACGTATCCCAGCGCTCCTTCGGGAAGCGGAACCGAGTATTGCTTTGGAAACCGACCTGGATCTCCGAACGGCACCGGAAGACCGATCGGCGAAAACGGCCCCGTCAGAGATTCGGATGTGAGAATCACGTATGCAGTCACCGAGTTCAGAAAGCCGATGGCGATCGGCGTGATGTCTCCAATTCCCACTTCGCCGGACAAATCGCCGTCAATCCAGCGTTCGAGTGGATCGTTGCCCTTTCCGTCCGTCACCTGGGCGAGAAAATTCAAAGCGATCGGCGTAATGTCCGATACGCCGACTTCTCCCGAAAGGTCATAGTCGCCCTTGTTGGCATAGTCCCAGGTAAGATGGTTCGATTCCGGATCGAAGAACAGCGTGTTCACTTTGCCGCCTTGATCCTTTGGCACAGAAGCCGCGGATTTCTCTTCCAGGCTGTTCAACTTGGATTCAAGTCCGTCTTTCAATACGTCGAACAGCTCCGGATTCACGCCTTCGGGTGTCGGCAATGCCGCAAGCTCCATGCGGAAATCGCGTGCCGCTGTTTCATCCGGCGCGCGAAAATCCCTTCCGGCGCAAGAGCAAAAGGCGAGTGAAAACAGCAGCAGCCAGCACTGCATGGCAATCCGCATTTTCCCGCAACAATTTCCCCGTATGCCCCGGCAAGAAGGGGCGGCTGCTCCGATGTTTCCCATCGCATTCTCCCGAAACGCAAACGGAATGAGAAAAGCTGATGAATTATACCCGCAAACGTTCGAAAATATGTGCTGATTGCCGCGGTCGGCGCTTTCGGGCAAAACCGCCCAGGCGGTCTTGATATGGGTATATTTTGGACGAATTCCCCCCGCGATAAATGAATCCGCCGCAGTTGGGGTAGTATAGTCAATCGCCCTGACCGATGGGTCAGTCAGGGCTCTCCCGGCAAGGAGGTTTAAATGTCTGAGCATACAAAAGGGCCGGTCGTGGCCGGCTCCGAGCCGCCGCACGGCGTCCATCCGGGCGCGAACGGCGACGCTCATAAGTCGCGCGCAAGCATGCCCCAAATCGAGGGGATGACGACGCGCCAAAAGATACTTTTCGCCGCTGCACACGTGTTTTCGCAAAAGGATTTTTATCAAACCAAGCTGGAAGAAGTGGCGGAAGCGGCGGGTCTTGGAAAGGGGACGATTTATCTCTACTTCAAGGACAAGACCGAGTTGTTCATATCCGCGGTCGAATTCATGCACCAGATGGCGATAGAGCAGACGGAAATCAAGCTTACCGGCATCACTTCGCCGATGATGCGCCTGCGGTTGTCAATTCAACTCTGGCTCGCCGCGTTCGTGGAGCACCGGCAGGGAATCCTGTCGTTCCGCAGCTACACCGCCGCCATTCCGGAGGAACACCGCGAGCGCGTGCTCGCGATCCGCAACTCCGGCCGCGCTTACCTGCAAAAACTGATAGATTCGATAGCGCAGAAGTCCGGGCACAAGGGGTTGAAGCGCCCGTCCGAATTATTGGCGGAAGTGCTGCTGGATGCGGTGTTCGGCTACATCGCCCGTCCCGATTTCGAGGAGTTCGTCAAGGAATACCCGCCTGAGAAATACGCGGTATTCTTGGTGGACGTCATCCTGCCGCAGCACGAATGGATGAAGGAGAAGCCGCTATGAAATTCCCCGCGTTCGCCGCGGCAGCGCTTGCGCCCGCCGCGGTTGCCGGCGCCCTCGCGTTGTTTTTGCTCGCCGCCCCTGCGGTATACGCGGAGGATTTCGCCGAACCGGAAACCACGCTCTCGGAGTGCATCGCGCTTGCGCTGGAGCGGAATTACGATGTGAAGGCGAAGGAGGAGGAAATCCGCGGCCTGGAATTGCAGGCCGAAGGCATCCTGCTGGGCGTGATGCCAAAGCTGGAAGTTTTCGCGGGCGCTCAATATACGACGCCCGTGAACACGATAAATTTCGGCGGCAGTTCGGGAGACGGAGAAGGCGGGGATGACTCCGGCGGCGAAACCGGCGGCGGGTTTCAGGCGCAGGACGATATAGTGAAAAACTGGGGCGCAAAGATCGCCGGAGCATATTCATTCGGAGTTCCGGACGCGTCGGATGCGGTTCGCTTCGAGCTGGCCGCCCGCAAGGAGGAGCTGCGCATCCTCAAGGACCGCGTCAGGCAAGGCGTCACCCAGGCATACTTCGCCGCCCTGCTTGCGCAAAAAGGACACGAAGTCGCACAGGATTCGAAGGAGCTTGCCGACGAACAGCTCCGCAACGCGCAGCTCAGGTACGACAACAAGGTCGCACCGCGGTTCGAGGTGATTCAGGCCGAAGTCCAAGTTTCGCTGGCCGCCGAAAAGCTGCTGCAGGCTGAAAACGACAAGAAGAACGCGCTCAAGAATCTCTATTTGGCCATGGGAATGGCAAGCGGCCCGCAGGAGCTTTTGCTGTCTTCCAAGGAACTGGACCAAATCGAGCTTGTAATCGCGGAAATCGAGCACACCGAAATGCCGGGATTCCCCGAAGCGTTTCTCGACGGCGCCTATCAAATGCACCAATTCGATCTGTCCATGCAGTCGCTCGATTCACAGATGCGCGCGGCGCGCAACTGGCCGGTGCTTTCCGGCTTCGCCCAATGGCAGGGTCAAGAAGGCAACAACTTCGCGGAGGACAACACCTACACCATCGGCGTGAATCTCAACTTCCGCCTTTTCGATTTCGGCGATTCCAAAAACAACGTGGAAAGGCTACAGGTGCAGAAAAACATTCTGGCGATAAAGAAGGATCAATTCAGACAGAGCTACCAGAACACTTTGGAAAAGCTTTCGAACGACCTCGAAGTTGCGATGCTTACTTACGACACCGCCAAAAAAACGCTGGAAGCCGCGACGGAAGGCCTGAAAATGGCGACTGTCGGTTACAAGGAAGGCGTGACGACGACGCTGGAATTGATGGACAGCCGCACGCAATATCTCTCCGCCGAATACAATCTTTTCGCGAAGAAGGCAGCGATTTATCTCGCTTACGACGCGATAAAGCAGGCGATCGGCTATGAACGCTACGAGGAGAAAGCGATCGTCGCGGCGTACGTTCTTCCGCTGGAAGAAGCGGGACTCGCAAAGCCTGCGGACGGCGAGGGTGCCGAATCCGATGAACGCGCCGACAAGAAGGAGAGTTTTCCGGTCATACACTAGGAGCGCGGCGTTTAAGCCGCGTCTACGATGAACCTAAAATGAACAATAAAAAACGTATCCTGCCGCTTGTTTCAAGATGGATTGCGGTTGCAATCGCGTTTTCTTCGCTTGCGATCATCTCCGGATGCAAGGGAGGGGAAAAGGGCGAAGCCGCGGCCAAGCCCCCGACCGCCGTCGAAGTCGTCACGCCTGAAAGGAAGGTGATTTCCGACACCGTAATCCTCACGGGCACGGTGGAGGCCGACAAAATGGCGACGGTGTCGTGCAACATCGGCGGCAACGTCGATGCGATTCCGGTTGACGTCGGAGACGCGGTAAGGAAGGGACAGACGCTCATAAGGCTCGACGCGTCCAGCCTTTCCGCGCAGAAGCAGGCCGCGGACAGCGCGCTCGCTATGGCCAAGGTGCAGCTTGAAATCGCGACAACCGGCGCGCGCCCGGAGCAGGTGAAGCAGCTCGAAGAGCAAACGGCCGCCGCGAAAACCGCCCACGACACTGCGGAGGAAAATTACGCGCGCCAGAAGAAGTTGTTTGACGACGGGGTGGTTCCGCAATCCGCGCTGGACGGCGCGCTCGCGCAGCGCGACGCGGCGAAGGCCGCGTACGAAAGCGCCAAGCTGTCGCTTCAAATGGCCAAAACCGGCGCGCGCAAGGAAGACGTGCAGCTCGCGGAGCTTGCTGTCAAGTCCGCGAAGAGCCAGGTCGCGATGGCGGATGCAAATTTGGGATATACCGTCATCCGCGCTCCGTTCGACGGCGTGGTTGGAGCCAAGTATGTGGAAGTCGGTGAGCACGCTGGCGTGGGCAACCCGCTGATCGACATAGTGGGTAGCGGCGCAAGAAAAGTGGTAGTGGACGTCCCCGCGACGCTCATAGATCAGGCGTCCAGATCGTCGGAGGTAAGGTTGCATCTTGGCTCGACAGAGGTTCCCGTCCGCATATTGAAGGTGCATCCTTCGGTCGACGAGCGCACGCGAATGGGAAAAATCGAGGTATCGGCGGGCGACGCGGAGCTGATAGTAGGCTCGTTTGTGGAAGTGCGGTTCACCACCGCGCTTACGGGCGAAGTGATTGCGCTCCCGCGCAGATGCGTTCAATCGCCGGGCGAAGAGCCGTTCGTTTGGATCGTATCTCCGACCGGCGCCGCCGCCAAAGTAAATGTGAAGCTCGGCGCTGCGAGCGAGCAGGAGTACGAAATCGTGTCCGGGTTGACGGGCGGCGAGCAGGTGATAATCGCGGGCCAGAACCTTGTTGCGGAAGGCGAAAAGGTGGACGTGCGCAAGGTGAACGGAGGCGAGAAGTGAGTCTCCCGCGGATATCCATCCAACACCCGATTTTCGCGATAATGCTCTTGTTGTTTTTCACCGTGGTGGGGCTGACCGCGCGCTCCAAGCTGTCGGTGGACATGTTTCCGGAGATTGATTTCCCCGTCGTCACGGTGATGACGGTTTATCCCGGCGCAGGTCCGGAAGAGGTCGAAACCCTCATTTCGAAAAAAATCGAAGACGGCGTTTCGAGCATAGACGGAATAGACGAAATTTCGAGCGCTTCGCAGGAAGGTCTTTCGTTCGTGGTCGTGCGGTTCGTCCTCGAAAAGAAAATAGAGGACGCGGCAACCGAAGTGCGGGAGAAAGTGGGCCTGATAAAGAACAGCCTTCCAGAGGACGCGGAAGATCCGGTGATTTCCCGCCTGGACTTCAACGCCCAGCCGATAATCAACTACGGGATAACTTCCGACAGCAT
Source organism: bacterium (assembly GCA_039961635.1). Taxonomy (NCBI): domain Bacteria; species bacterium. Next base: position 36,216 of record JABRWB010000054.1, on the reverse strand, counting down.
GGACGAGGTCGCGCTGCGCGACTGGGTGGACAAAAACCTCAAAAAGCAGCTCGAACGAATCCGCGGCGTCGCTTCGATTGAAATAATCGGGGGCGCGGAACGCGAGATCCGCGTCGAACTGTCGAAAGCGCGGATGGAAGGGATGGGAATCGGCCCGGACGCTGTCGCGATGGCGCTGCGCCAGACCAACTTCGATTTCCCCGCGGGCAATCTTGCGGAAGGCGGCCAGGACTTGTCGCTTAAGGTGACGAGCCAGTTTGCGGATCTTAGCCAGATCGGCGAGACCATCATTTCCGCGGGGGGCAGGAATTTCAGGCTGGCCGAAATCGCGCGGATAACGGACGGAAGCAAGGAGCAGGAATCCAAAGCGCGCGTGAACGGCAAAGCGGGCGTCGGAATCGCGATTCAAAAGCAGAGCGGTGCCAATACGGTCGACGTCGCGGAAAAAGTTAAAGCACGAATGGATGAGCTGGCAAGCCAGGTTCCCGCGGGGATCGAGATAACGCTCGCGTCGGACGAAAGCAGGTTCATCGCCGCGTCGATAGACGATATTTACCTGACGATTATCATAGCGATAATTCTCGCGACGATAGTCGTGCTTCTTTTCCTCGGCAGCGGGCGCGTCACGTTCGCGACGCTTCTCACGATGCCGGTTTCGATAATCGCGACGTTCGCGCTCTTCATGTGGGCGGATTTCACCATCAACTTCATGAGCCTGTTGGCGCTCGCGGTCGCGGTGGGTCTTGTGGTTGACGATGCAATCGTGGTCGCCGAAAACATATACCGCCACCTGGAGATGGGCAAGCCGCCCAAAATCGCCGCGGCCGAGGGTGCGATGGAAGTCCAGCTCGCTGTGCTGGCCGCGACGTTTTCCATCGTCGCCGTCTTCATCCCCATCGGATTCATGGAAGGGATAATGGGCCGGTTCTTCCGGCAGTTCGGTCTGGGCGTCGCGTTTTCGATGCTCATATCAATCGTCGTCGCGCTGACTCTCATTCCCGTGGTGATGGCCTATTCGTACCGCGTCGGAATCACGCATGAGGAAATCGAACGCAGGCGGCTTTGGATTTCGAAGGTGTTTCTGCGGCTGTACCTGCCTCTGGAGGCGGGCTACGAGCGGCTGATCCGCTGGGTGCTTACATACAAGCTTCCCGTCATACGAATCGGGCGGTTATGGATCGGCCCCACCGGCCGCAACGTCGTCATCGGGATTTCCACGCTGTCGTTCGTGTTCGCCATGGCGCTGGCGTCGAAGCTCACATCGGGATTCATCCCCCGGTTCGACACCGGATTCGTCGCGGTGGACATCGAGCTCTCGCCCGACGTGGACCTTGCCGCGACCGAGCGGGTCGTGAAGGAAATAGAGGACAGGCTTTCAGGCGGGGAGTACGGGAAATACATCGTAACCAAATTCGCTTCGCTGGGCAAAGTGCAGGCCGGCTTCGGAACGTCCGCCGGCAAAAACCGCGGGGCGATCACCTTGAGGCTCACTCCGGAAGACACCGGGCGGCCTGATTCGTACGAGATTGCTTCCGGGCTTGCGGAGCTGCTTTCCGGCATTCCCGGCGCCACGGTAAAGGTCGCGGCATCCGGCGGGGAGGGCGGACAAACCGACTTCAGCGTGTTCGTGGTAAATCCGGACAGAACGCGGCTGGACAAAGCGGTGGAGATCCTGGCGGCGAAGCTTGACGAGGTTGACGGCACGGTGGATGTGGACGCCTCCAACAAGAAAGGCAAGCTGGAGCTTGCGATCAATCCGGACATCCGGAAAGTGGCGGACGCCGGATTGACGCCGGTGGGGCTTGCTGCGGCGTTGCGCGGATACATCGAGGGAACGGAGCTGGGCACGTTTCGCGAACGCGGCGAGGAATACGACATCACAATGTATCTTGCGCCGGAGGATTCCGACACGGTGGACAAGCTTCGCAACATCCTTGTTTACAGCCCGGCGCTCGGAACGTTCGTCGTGCTGTCCAGTTTGGCGGAAGTATACGTCCGACCTGGAGTTGTGGCGCGCGAGCGCTACAACCGGACATCCTCGGTGCAGCTTTCGTGCAACATAGATCCCTCCAGCCCGCGCGGAGTCGGAGACATTCGCAAGGACTTCCTTGCCGCGGTAAAGACCGCGCAGCTTCCGCCGGACACCAAGCTCGAATTCGCGGGCGAGGCCAAGTTCTTCATCGAAATGGTGCAGCAGCTCGGATTCGCGATGATTTTGGGCATCCTTTTCGTGTACATGGTTCTGGCGAGCCAGTTCAACTCGCTCGTCCATCCGTTCAACATCATGCTCACGCTGCCCTTGGCGGTCGTTGGCGCAATCGTCGCCGTATTCATTACGGGAACTTCCTTCAACCTGATGAGCTTTATGGGAATCGTGATGCTCACGGGCCTCGTCACGAAAAACGCGATCCTTTTGATCGACTACACGAACCAGCTCATGGCGCAGGGCAAGGACAGGTTCACCGCGCTGGTCGAGGCGGGCAAGCGCAGGCTGCGCCCGATTATCATGACGACGCTCACAGCGACGCTGGGACTCGTGCCCGTCGCGATAGGCTACGGCGAAGGCGGCGGCTTCCGCCAGCCGATGGGCATCGCGATAATCGGCGGGCTGGTGCTTTCCACTCTTCTGACTCTGGTCGTCATCCCGGTCGCGTACACGATTTCGGACGACATAACCACGCGGTTCCGCAAGCGCGTCGGGTCGGAATAAGCAAGCCGGTTTTTGAATTCTTGAGTTATCGAGTTTTTGAGTTGCGGTCTTTGGACATGGTTTTAACTCAATAACTCAAAAACTCCTTAACTCCATTCCTATTGCCCTGACGCGGCTGGGGTAAAATAAGAATATGCTCCGCTTGGTTGTCATTTTTGTGGTTGTTTTGGCGGCGTTGGCGTTTTCGGCCTGTCCGAAATCGGTCGGCGGATTTTCGCGCGAAGCCGGCGGCGATGCGGGCGCGGCATCGGGAGGGGAATCCAATGTTTCCGGCGACCGGGGAGCCTCGGAAAAGCCGCTCAAGATTCCGCGCAACATCGAGCGCGAGCTGGATTTCCCGGCGGAATACGTGTTGAAGGAAGTCGTGGACTCGAGGACGAGTGGAAAGGTTGTGTACGCGGTAAATCCACCGCGCACGGAGGAAATAATCCGATTCCACATCGGCGACCTCGAATCGAAGGGCTACCATTCCGACGACAATCCGAGCAGGATACTCGAAGGCGTGACGTTCACCGGCGGCGCGTACCGGAGCGTGTACATCCGTGTGACAGAGGATTACAAGGAAGGGACGGTTGTGACGATCGAGGTGGAGTATTAGGGGGGGGTATTACAGGACAACTGGTAAACGTCTTGCCTATTGCAAATTCGGAAATGACATTAGGCGTCCATCGGGCGTTTGCTTAAGCGGCGGAATATAGAATAACTGCCGGGCCGACGCGCCTTTGAACTGCCGATGCCTTTGCGCCCGAACCGTTGATTGCCCGCTCGGCAATATTCCACACCCGCCGGCGAATTGAGCCGGATATTTTGTTATACCCCCTTCCCGTGCATCTTCGGGCGGGAAAGGTTGTACTCCATCTTCTTCAAAAGCACCTTCGAAAAATCGAACGACGGATCCTCCGCCGCAAGCTCGCCCAGGTGGTCGCAGAACCTGATGAACAGGTCGGCAAGCTCTTCGTAATATCCGTCCTTTTTGTGCATGTCCGAAAAGTAGCTGTCCGGCTTGACGTGGCGCATCGCCTCTATCGCCTCGCCTATTTCGCTCGTGAAAAGCGCCAGCACCGTCATGTTGCGCGCGATCCTCGCGTCCTGGCTCATCCGCGCCGCGTGAAACCCGTGCTCCTCAGCCGTCTTAAAGCAGATGTCCACGATTGCGGCGAACTCGCCGCCAAGAACGGGGAAGGTTTTCTTTGTTTCATCCGACATTGTTATCTCCTGTTTGTTTTCTGCTCTCAATTCCAGTCGTCATACCGCAAACCAGTGGTGGCCCAGCTCCGCCGGATTCATCTCGGCTACGACGCGCTCGATCACTCCCCCCCCGTACTTGTTGAGAAAGTACACCGGCCCGGCGAACCGCTCCTGGAATCCGCGCTCGGGGAACAGCGAAGCGGCCGCGCGCCCGACGCGCTCGACCCATACCTGGTTTTTCTGCTTGTACGCCTGGCGCACTTTCTTTTCGATGTCGTCCGCGTAGTGGTGCAGAGAGGCCGCCATTTTCTGCATCGGCTTCTCCATCGTCGGCTCGAACTCGACGACCTTCCTTTCAAGCTCGACGCCGGCCAGTATTGTGGAAACGCGATACCTGTTGAACGCCTCGTCCAGATCCTGCGGCAGCTTGCTGCGCACGATTCGCTTGATCGCCTCGTCGGGATCGCCGCCCAGCTCCCACCACTCGCAACCGATTTCACCGAGGATCTTTTGAGTCTTTTGCTCTATGACCGTCAGCGAATGCCGCGGCAAATAGACCGGCGGTTCCAATCCGAATTCGCCGTACGCGCCGGTAATCTGCGCATAATACGAAAGCTCGCTCGGTCCTACTACGCTCGCGGCGACCGGGAAAAGCGTATCTTGGTACACGGGGCGCACTACGACGTTGGGGCTGATGCGCTCCGGCTCGTCCGTTATAAGCTTCGCAAGCTCCGCCGCGCCGAACTCCGCGCCGCTCTCGGTTACGTACCCCTCTCGCGCCGTCCGCAGCGCCTCGCGCTTTCCGTTCACGATGACGAACAAATTCGTCCCGTCAGGCGGCAGCCCGATCTGCGCGTGGTATCCCGCTTTCTCAAGCTCGGCGTTACGCTCCGCGACTCCGGCGAAAATCGCGTCCCGCGCCTCGATCGCCCTTGCGAACACCGGCGCGCCAATCGCCTTCAGCCGCGCATCCATCGGATCGCATACGACCAATCCATAATCGCTCATCCATGCGCTGATCAGCTTCGCGAACGCGTCCGCCATCGTCGCGCCCGCGCGGTACGCGCCCTCAAGCTCACGCCGCAGCCCGGATGTATATTCCGTTTCGGGATTCGTCCCGAAGAAGCACTCGAACGCGCCCGCTATCCGCGCGTCGATTTCAACCGCTCCGACAGGCCGCCCCGAAATGTCCGTTTCCGGCGAATACTCGCAGTGGTGTAATGCATTGTCCGCGCCGATCCAGTGGAAGCGCTTGACCTCGTTCCAGTCGTGGTCGTCCGACGCGATCCAGAAGACGGGCACGACGCGCCGCCCCGGATTGGCCGCTTCGATCCCGCGCGCCCAGCGAACGGCGCACGCGGCCTTGAGCAGCGTGTACATCGGCCCGCCGAAAAGCCCGGCCTGCTGGCCCGCGACGACGGCCGAGGTTTTCGGATCGCGCAGCGCGTCGATATTCGCTATCGCCGCATCCGCCGCGCCCCATCCGCGATTCTGCTCCGCGAGCACGTCCGCGACTTGCGCTCGCGCGAACTGCTTTCCATCGAGATAGGAAAGCCGCGCGGAAAACGACGAGGGATCGCGCGGGTTCATCCGGTAAAACCCGGACACCTTAGCGAAGTCCTCCGCGTAATCAATAAACAGCCGCTTGTAACCGCCTAGGCGGGAAAAAGGAACGTGCATGACCAGCTAAATACCCCGCGAAATCCGGTTTCGCGCCGGAGCGGAGCATTTTAGCGCCTCGCCGTCGCCGTAAAGCCTTTAACCTGTTATTGCCCGTGCTTTTTTTTGGCTGGTTGATCCGGGCATGACTTGTCTTGAACGACGCGCCGAATTGCGGCGAAGGGTTGCCCGAACCCGCACGTCAACAAAGCCAAACGAAATCCGTCCATGTCAGCTTTGAGTGTTGCCTCATGTTGTTACAATATTCTCCCCGCGCCCGTTCGCGCCGGGGCAAGGAGCATCCAAGTTGGGAAAGAACTTACTGGTCGGTTTCGTTACGTTTTTGATCGTCCTGGGTGTTGGAATGGCCGTCTTTTTGAAGACGAACAAAGACGCGGCCAAGCAGTTGGAAATCCGCAAGCCGCCGCCCGCGCGCCCGGCGGGGCCGTTGCCCGAGCTGAAAAAGAAGCCCGCCGCGCCCAGGCCGGAAGCGCCCGCGCTGCCGGTCGCGTTTGAAATCGCGGGCGTGAAGGTTGACTCTATCGATCCGGCGAAGCTGGAAAAGGCAATCGGGAGTGCGGGATTTGCGATGGAGCCCTCTGGTGGCTCGCCTGTCCCGCCGGAAGTTCTTCCGGGCGGCGTGCGCCGTTACAAGAGCGGCGGTCATCCGGAGCTTGTCGAAATCTGCGAAACGAGCGCAATGCTGGGGCGCGCCGCGGCGGTCACCGTGACGCTTCCGGAAGGCGGTGAAGGCGCGGCAACCTCGATGGGCAAAATCGCGCTCGGGATGAAGAAGGCGGACGCGCAGGCCGTTTTGGGCGGGTATCCCGGCAAACAGGGCGATTCGAACTCGCTTATAGACGCGCTGATATCCTCCGCTGCCAATCCGAACCTAGCAAAGGGAATCGCCCAGCCGATGTCTATGATTCTGTCGGTCGAATCCGATTCGGTCGTGATTCCGATGGACAGGTACGTTTACATTATCGGATTCGCGGGGGACGCGGTGGCGCGAATCTCCGTCGTGGACAAGGGGGAGAAACCGGCGGCGGGAAAGCCCGCGCCGGATAAGGCTCCTGCGAAAGGAGCATCTGCCAAATAGATTTGAGCGGCCCATTTTAGGGCAATAATAGGCTTATTATCAGTTGAGACGGCATGCTTGTTGCATTTGCGCACGGCTTGGCGCTAGCATTTTCCCATCTCACCCAAAGGAGGTGAGCGCAGATGGGAGTCCGCCGTTTCTTTGGCAAGTGGTGAGGCGTCATCCGGGCGCGCAGGGCTTGCGCGCAAATTCCATCCCGGCGCTCGCCTGCTTGCGGATAATCTTCCCGCATTCTACCGCGTTACCGTTCCTCCGCATCCCGGCGATGGCAGCGTTTCGTGGCGCGCCGGACAATTCCGAATGATTACTTCCGGATAAGGAGGAAACCATGTCCGATTACAGGGAAATGTGGGCCGGCCTCGGCCTAGATTTGAAGCGCCACGACGAGCTTATGGCGCTGCTCGGCCGGTTCTATCCCGCGGTCTATCTCTCGCAGGAGAACCGCCCGGCGGGAATGGGCTATTTCGATTTCGTGATAAGCGAAGTCCACGGGCTTCGCGTGAAAGAGCTGTCTGACCACAAGGCGGCGGGCGGGTTCGTCGCGGGCACGTTCTGCGTTTTCGTCCCGGAGGAATTGATACTCGCCGCGGGCGGGGAGTGCGTCGGGCTGTGCGCGGGGACGGACTTTCCCGCCGCGGACGGCGAACGCGTACTTCCGCGCAACATCTGCCCGCTTGTCAAGAGCGCTGTCGGATTCAAGTTGGCGCGGCTTTGCCCGTATTTCGAAAGCTGCGACATCGTTATCGGCGAGACGACCTGCGACGGCAAAAAGAAAGCGTGGGAGATTTTGGGCCGCGAAGTTCCGATGTACGTGATGGAAACACCGCAGAAGGTGTCGAATCGCAGGCAGGGCATCTGGCTGAATGAAATTATCGCGCTCAAGGAAAAGCTGGAGGAAACCGCGGGGCGAAAGATAACCGAAGATTCGCTCGCCGAAGGAATCAGCCTCGTCAACGAAAAGCGCAGGGCGCTGGCGCGGCTGTACGAACTTCGCAAAAACGTCCCTTCGCCGATAAGCGGAAAGGACGCGCTTTTGGTTTCGCAGATCGCGTTCTACGACGATATCAAGCGCTTCACCGCGAAGGTGAACGAGCTTTGCAACGAGCTCGACGAGCGCGTGAAAGCCGCGGCCGCGCCGAGGGACGGCGCGAAACGGATAGTGTTCGCGGGATGCCCGATGGCGATTCCGAATTGGAAGATGCACCACGTCGTCGAAACTTCCGGCGCGGAGGTCGTCTGCGAGGAATCCTGCACCGGGACGCGGTACTTCACGAATCTTGTGGACGAGAACGTGAAAACGATCGAAGGAATGCTCGTCGCGATTGCCGACCGCTACGTCAAAACGCCGTGCGCGTGTTTCACGCCGAATACCGAGCGGCTCGACAACATCGCGGACTACGCGCGCGAATGGCGCGCGGACGGCGTGATCGACTACACGCTTAGCTTCTGCCACTGCTACAACATCGAGCACGAGCTTTTGCGCGAGCGGCTTGACGCGGCCGGAGTGCCGGTGATGCACATCGAGACGGACTACTCGATGGGCGACGCGGGCCAGCTTGAAACGCGGGTCAAGGCGTTTCTGGAGACACTCGCGTGACTGGTACGGAATTGGAATATCTGGGGCTCGACATCGGATCGACGACGGTGAAGGGCGTGGTTGCCGGAGAGAGCGGCGGCGCGGTGCGAAGCTACATCGCGCCGGTGTCGGGCGATTACGCGGCGGATATCGCGCGGGCGCGCGCGGAGCTTTTTCCCGAGGGCGCGCCCGCGCGCATCGTCGCGACGGGGTACGGGCGCGACCTTGTGCACGATGCGGATAAAACCGTAAGCGAGATTTCCTGCCACGCCCGGGGCGCGCATTTCCTGTTCCCGGATGCGCGGCTCGTCATCGACATCGGCGGACAGGACGTGAAGGCGATCCGGCTGGGGGAGGGGGGGAGGCCGCTGAACTTCCAGATGAACGACCGCTGCGCGGCGGGCACGGGCAGGTTTTTGGACGTGATGGCGAAAGCGCTTGGCGTGCCTGTCGGCGAACTTTCCGCGCTCGCGGACGGGGCTGACGCGTGCGAAGTATCGGAAGCCGGAGCCATACCGGCCTCCGTCGAAATAGAATCCGGCGCGGCCGTCTGTCCAGGCGAGTCAGATTCCACATCGGCGCGGAAATCCGGATCGCCTCCCGTCCGCATCTCTAATATGTGCGCGGTGTTCGCGGAATCGGAGGTGATAAGCCTGCTTTCGCGCGGAACGCCGAAGTCCGCGATAGCCGCGGCGCTTATCGAGTCCGCCGCGGAGCGCATCGCGACGCTCGCGGCAAGAGTGGCGCAGCCGTCAGGCGCGGTGCCGATGGAACGCGTCGTCGTCTTCTCCGGCGGCGGCGCACGCAACGCCCGGCTTGCTAAGTCCGTCGGGGATAGGCTGAAATGCAATCACCGGATTCCGGCCGATCCCGAACTGATTGGTGCGCTCGGCTCGGCGATTGTGGCGAGGACAATCTGATGCAAGTGGTCGGCGAGCGTCCATTCCTGCTTTTGGTAATCTAATTGGACCTGCCCTTTAATTTTGGCCTGCAGGTGCCAAGGTGCCGGAATGACAAGACAACGATTCGATTTAACGTGGGCGCTGATTGCGCTTTTAGGATTGACCACATTGCTTTGCAATTTGAAGGCCGACTTTGCCCTCGCCGCGCCTTCCCCGCGCACCTTCTACGTCTCCCCGTCCGGCAGCGACAAAAATCCCGGCACGGCGGACAAGCCGTTCGCCAGTCCGGGATACGCGTCCAAGCTGCTCCAGCCGGGGGATACGCTTATCGTCAAAAAGGGCGTGTATTTCATGTCCGAGTACTGGGACGACATGATCACGCCCGAAGCATCGGGGACGCCCGGCGCGTGGATAACGATCCGCGGCGAGGACCCGAACGACCGGCCCGCGCTCGTCGGGCGCAACAACCTTATCGCGGCGGTCGAGCTTGGCGGCAAGTCGTTCATCCGCGTCGAGAATTTCGAGATAACGAGCATGCTTGACGATCCGTATTCCGGCGGGTTCCGCGGCGGCGTGGAGGCGGGCGGCTCCGCGGGCGGCGCGCCGAGCGGCCACATCGAGCTTCGGAATTTGTATATCCACCACGTCGAGGAGGCGGCGATAAATTGCGCGGGCGACTTCACCGATTCGCTGATCGAGGGCTGCACGATTTCGCGCACGGCGGGCAGCGCGATAAACGCGCCGGACTCGGCGGGCGGCAAGGGCTGGCAGCGCGTCGTCATCCGGAACACGAACGTCGAATACGTCGGATGGTACTGGCAGGGGAGAGACCAATTCTCGGAGTGGGACAGGCCGGACGGATTCGGAATCGAGGAATCCGAGGGGCCGGTCGAGATTTCGCACTGCACGTTTTCGCACGGCCGCGGCGACGGCGTGGACTCGAAATCCCGCAACACGTACGTGCACCACACGGTGATTGCGAACAACCGCTGCGACGGGCTTAAGCTATGGGGAGGGGGGACGCGGGTCGAAAACGTGCTCATCTACGGATGCGGCGACGGCGACCCGGATAACGGCCCGTGGGCCAGCATCGTAGTGGACTCCATCGAGCCGGGCGATTTCGAATTCGTGAACGTGACCGTGGACGACAACGTCCAGCGCGGGAACTATCCCGTATACATGCAGTACGATTTGCATGCGCCAATCAACGTGAGATTCCGCAATTGCATAATCGCGCACGGGTACAGCACGATTTACCTTGGCCCGGCGGTTGCGCCCGTTTTCGACCACTGCCTGCTGTACAGGAGCGGCGACCCGTCGCTCCCCGTCGTCGAGGCGAACGGGCGGGAGTATCTGCCGTCGGAGCTTGATTTGCTCGGATTCGGCAATATCTGCGCTGAGCCGGAGTTCGCGATGCGCGGCTGGGGTACGCCGGGCGACTATCATCTGCTCCCCGGCAGCCCGGGAATCGACGCGGGCTCGGTGGGCGGCGTCGCGCAGGTTCCCGCGGACGATTTGGAAGGAACACCGCGCCCGCAAGGAGCGGGGCCGGACATCGGCGCGTACGAGGAAGCTGGCTAGCGCTTCTTCTTCCGCTTGGCCTTCGTTTTCATCACCGCGGCCGCCCTGCGGTTGAGCGCGGCGATGCGCACTTCTTGGGGCTCACCCTTCAGCACGTTTGCCGCGTCATCCTGCGCCGCGTCGTTCGGCTCGTCGTGATCGGATGGAATATCATGCTTATATTCAGGTTTTGAAATCCCTTTTGTCATGCCGAAAAATCTCCAAAGCAGCGCATCACCTTTCTCGCAATCCAGCCTGCCGCTTCCTCGCGGCCTCAGCCTTGCGGTTGAAAAACGCCAATCGCTCCTTCTGTGACAATCCCTTTATCTGCTTCTGCACGGCCTTTTGCGCCGCGTCCTTCATCTTGACGCAGTCGAAGGCCTTGTCCGATTTAGTCGCCATACTTGATCACCTCGCGCGGAGAACGTATCTCGATTTTTCATGATACCCGTGAATTCGATTGATTGCATTGTAAAGAGCCACTTTTTCCAAATGAACGATGTGCCGGAAGTTCCAGCTCACTATTGCGTTGCATCCAGCAACGGTCGCAATGGCAACATGCGTGGCGTCAATCAATCTGCCTCTACCCACTACTCCGGCCAGAATATAGGATTTGGCCAGCGTTTCGGCATCTTGTGTCAAATCCACAAATTCGGATTGCGACGCCACTTGCCTATACAATTCAAAGACATTTGGCGGAGCGTTTTCAAGTTCCGATATTACAATGCCTGACAATACCGCCCTGAATCGCCCGGAGCGAGCCTGCTTGAAAAATTCCCTGCTCGCCCTCTCAAACTCCGCGTCGAACACTCCGCCAAAGACGGAGGTGTCCACGTACACACGAAGCGGCCGGATTCTGCGCGCCACGCAGCAATTTTACACCTTGCGCGGGCGGTTATGACGCCGAAACGACCAGTTCCCCGTCCTTCGCGTCGACGCGCACCTTCGCGCCTTTCGCGACCAGCCCCGCTATCATCTTCGATGCGATCGCGTTCGCGACGTCGCGCTGGATCACCCGCCGCATCGGCCGCGCGCCGAACGTCGCGTCGTAGCCGCGCTCCGCAAGCTCCGCGTACGCCGCGTCCGTTACTTCCAGTGTTATCCCCTGCTCGGCAAGCCGCGCCGCAAGCTCCGCCACCTGCAGCCGCGCGATGTCCGCCGCCTGGCCGCGCGTGAGTGTATGGAACACCACAATTTCGTCTATCCGGTTAAGGAATTCCGGGCGGATCGTGTCCTTGAGCCGATCCATCACGCGCGAAACGAGTATCGGGTAACTCGCGTCAAGCTGCTCCTCGGTTTTGTCCGCTGTGAACGCGGCAATTTCGTCCGACGCGATATTGCTCGTCATGACGATGACGGTGTTCTTGAAATCTACCGTGACGCCCTTCGAATCGGTCAGCCGCCCGTCGTCCAGCACCTGCAGGAGCACATTCCACACGTCCGGATGCGCCTTTTCGATTTCGTCGAGCAGCACTATCGAGTACGGCCGGCGGCGCACGGCCTCGGTGAGCTGCCCCCCCTCCTCGTATCCGACGTAGCCGGGGGGGGCCCCCACAAGCCGCGTCGTGGAGAACTTTTCGCCGTACTCGCTCATGTCTATACGCACGACCGCGTCTCGGCTCTGGAAAAGGAATTCCGCGAGCACCTTCACAAGCTCGGTTTTGCCCACGCCGGTCGGCCCGCAGAAAAGGAAGCTGCCCAGCGGGCGCCGCGGGTCGGACAGGCCGGCTTTCGCGCGCCTGATCGTCTCCGCTACCGCGCTCACCGCCTGCTCCTGGCCTATCAGATGCCTGTGCAGTTCCTCTTCCATCTTCAGATAGCGCGCGCCTTCTTCGACGCTCATTTTTTCGACGGGGACGCCGCTCCACTGCGCGACGACTTTCGCGATGTCGTCAGCGTCCACCGTCGTGTCCGCTTCCTCGCCGGAAATCCGCTCGCGCTCCGCGGCGAGCTCCGATTCCAGGCCGATAAGCTTCTGCTTTATCTGCGCGGCCTTCTCGTATGCGGCGGCAAGAGTCGCCTCGCGCGATTCCTGGTTCAATTTTTCGATTTCGGCTTCGAGCGCGCGGAGTTTTCCGGCCGCGCCGGTCGAATCAATGCGCACGCGCGCCGCGGCCTCGTCTATCAGGTCAATCGCCTTGTCGGGCAGGAACCGCCCGCTGATGTAGCGCACGGACAAATCCACCGCCGCATCAATCGCCTCTTCGCTGATGGTTATCTTGTGATGCTCCTGGTACTTGTCGCGTATTCCGCGCAAAATCGCCTTCGCCTCGTCCGGGGACGGCTCGTCCACGAATATCGGCTGGAACCGCCGCTCCAGCGCCGCGTCCTTTTCTATGTGCTTGCGGTATTCCTTTATCGTCGTCGCGCCGATGCACTGCAATTCGCCGCGCGCGAGCGCTGGCTTGAGGATGTTGGAAGCATCCATCGCGCCTTCGGCCGCGCCCGCGCCCACCACAGTGTGAAGCTCGTCTATGAAAATAATCACGCCGCGGCGCTTGGCCTTGACCTCGTTCATCACCGCTTTGAGTCTTTCCTCGAACTCGCCGCGGAACTTGCTTCCCGCGACGAGCGCGCCCAAATCAAGCGCGAGCACGCGCTTGTCGCGCAGCACCTCGGGCACTTTGCCCTCCGAAATGCGCAGCGCAAGCCCTTCCGCGATCGCCGTTTTTCCCACGCCCGGCTCGCCGATCAGCACCGGATTGTTCTTGGTGCGCCGCGCGAGGATCTGCACGGCGCGATCTATCTCCACGTCGCGGCCGATGATCGGGTCAATGCGCCCCTGGCGCGCCCGCTCGGTCAAATCGGTTGTGTATTTTTCGAGCGCCTTGTATTGCGCTTCGCCGGATTCGGAATCCAAAGTGTGCGCGCCGCGCAGCTCCTTCAGCGCCGCCAGAACCTTTTCGCGGTCGAGGCCGAGAGAGCGCAAAAGCGCGGCCGCGCGCGTGTGCCGCCGCTCGATAAGCGACAGAAGAATATGCTCGGTGCCGACGAATTTGTCGCCGAGCGCGTCCATCTCGTCCTCCGCGCCCGAAAGCACCGCGGCCGCGTCGGGCGTGATGTAAATCTGCGTCGTGTCGCCGCTCGTCACGTTGTCAAGCACCTGGCTTTGCACGACGAGGGCGCGGATTTTTTCCTTCGCCCTTGCGGGTTCCAGCGCCTCGGCCTCTTTTCCGCTTGCAAGTTTCGCTGCAGCGGCGAAAATTCCGTCCATAATCGAGCCTTCCACATACGTAAGGCCGTACAAAATGTGCTCGGTGTCGAGCTGGCTTTGATGAAGCCGGGCCAGCACCTCCTGCGCGGTTTCGAGCGCCTCCCGCGCCTTCTCCGTAAAAAGTTCCCACTTTATTTTCATCTTGACACCCCAAATTTGTGGTTTGCAAATCCCAAATCTCCGGACGCGGAAAGGCGACGCCCTGCCGCAACCGAATGATTATACCACGGAAAGAGCGATATTGATATAGTTACGCTAAGATAATCTGATATTATTGCTGTCAGATATTGCTTGTGAAGAATGGAGCAATTTGGGTTTATTGTCTTTGGATAGCGTCAAATTGCACCATCGCCATTTTTTCCTTCGGATCAGGCGGCAAGATTCGGAGTTTTGGGGATTATTACTGAAACTGAATTCCTCTTGATTGGCCGCCAAACCTTTCCGTACGGGATGTTGCCAGGCCGGATTCATTTGAAATAGTTATCGTAATGTCCGTTAAGGGCCAGCGGCTATCACGTCCTCCTGGAGGTGACAGCTCCGCAAAGGCCTTTCCCTCTTCAAGGCCTGTGGGGGCAATCGCTCCGTCTGTCGCCGTCCAAACCACGGTGTTTTCTCCATTGCCTGTGTACGTGTACTCTGCTGCAAATAGATTGGTATTGCCGTCGTAACAAATATCCGGACCAGCGGAGCTCCTTCAGGAGGAGCGCCGATTGTAATGGGAACGGATTTCGTCAGGGTTACATCGGGTTTGTTCCAAATGTAATCGAACGATTGAACCAAAACCGCAGCCGCGTTGAAGGTTCCCGGATGAGTGCCCGGAGTTACATGGTCCGGAGAAACCAAGCCATATCCCCAGAGATCTTCCTCATATTCCGCCCAGTCGCCAAAAATCCAGCCCGCGTTGATCCAACCTTCGTTTACTTATTTCGGCACGACGTCAAAAACCACAAGTTCGCCCGTCTGATACACGTCGCGCTCGGGCGTACTAATGATGCTTTCTATTTGCGGACCTTCCGCCGAGCCGGAGCTATGCGGATTGCCACTTTGCCCGCACGCGGAGAGAATCAAAGCAAGTGCGGGCAAAATAATGACTCCAAGCAATTCATGCTTGTTTTCATTTTCGACACCCCGTCGTTAACCGCCGGCTACCCGGCGAAGGATTTGCGTCAATGAGTTGTGTTTCCTTTATGAATAGAGTGCAGGCATCCCCTCCTACCTCACCCTCATCACCACCTCGCTTTCCACGCTGCCGTTGCCGTCGTAGTCTTTTCCGAGCGCGCCGAACGCGTACTCGTTTTCAAGCGTGTCCCAATAGTACGTGTTTGCGGCATCGAGGTCGAACGATATTTCCGTGCCGGGCGTCAGCTCCTCGCCGATTCGGAAAGCTGCAAACGCAAGGCAGCCCTGCGAGCCGGGACCGAACAGCACCTGCTGGAATTCGTTGAAGTCGACGCGCAAATCCACATATTCCGGCTGCGGATACAGCGGCGGCGGCAGCCAAAACGCGGGATACGCCGCCATCGGATACGCGTAGCCCGGATCGTTTGGCGGCGGCTCCAATATGTACGCTCCGGAAGCGAGATCGCGATTGACAATTATACGTATGTTGAATCCCGCGATCGGCTGCTCATTGCCGTTGACGAAAAGCGCGACGTAGATTTCCTCTCCCGCCTCTACCAACAGCTTCTGCGGCCAGATGAACAAGCTGTCCTCCGCGATCGGATTGGCCAGCTCCTTGTCGTACAGCACCGTGATCGTTTCCGAATCCGACAGCCCGAATTCGTCCGTCACCGTAGCTGTCACCCGCGACGGCCCCGGCGCCAGCCACGGCAGGAACCTCGCCCTCGCCTCGTTCGCCGTCTCGCTCTTCGGGAATACGCATCCCGCGTCCGCCTCCCAAGCAACGCTCACCGCGTCGCCGTCCGGGTCGCTGTAAGTCGCGACCAGCATTCCGCCTTCAAGCCGCACTTCGCTTACGATGGGCGCGCCCGACGGCGGCTCCTCGATGCGGATCGCGATTTCCGCGGACGCAGTCGTTTGCGCGTGTCCCAGCGTCGTTTCGATTACGGTCAACGTGCAAACGAAATCGCCCGCAGCCCGCAAAAGCGAAACCGCCTCGACCGCGTTCGTAGGATTGGAGTCGGAGCCGCCCCACTCGCCGAAATCCCACTCGTACGTAAGCTCTCCGCCGCTATTGGGCTCTGCGCCTACCGCGGAAAACGTGACAGCCTCGCCGAAGTAATAAACGTCCTTCGATGGCGCTGCGGACACGCCGGAAAGCTCCGGCGCGGGCATCGTTCCCGAAATCGTCACGAAAAATTCCCAGTACGCCGTGCGCGGGGTCTTTCCCTCACGCACTTCGGTCACCGTTACGCTTCCTTTGTACGAACCCGGCTCGCCGACCAGCTTCGCCTGAATCGCGTCTTTCGCGGGATCGCCCTGGATTTCCGCCCAGCCGCCAAGCGACCACGCGTAACTCAGCGTTCCGCCATCCAGCGCCACGGCTCGCACGCCTATCGTGAGTATCTCTCCCGAAAAATAGGATGCGCGCGCCGGGCTGATTCCGAAGTTTGTGATGCCCTGCGGATAGGACGGACCGGGCTGCGGTCCCGGCCCAGGCGCGGGGCCTCCCCCGCCCCCGCAGGAAGCGCACAGCATCGCGGCGAAAGCGAAAAGCGCGAGGAAATAATCATTTGATTTGGAGCGCTTCATTGCATAAACCTCCCTTGAAAAGCGACTTGGAAACGAAGCGGGAGATGTTTTATTTGTGCTTTCGGCGGATTATTGGCCTGAATCCGGGCGAAACGCCGCGTCCGGGGCGCCGTATCGCACGCGCCGCGGCGGATGAAGGAAAGCTCAGAATCTCCCGTCATCGGAAAACCCTCCTTGGGTGATCCATGGGGATTATACCCGATTTTCCGGCTCGCGACACCTGGAACTTGCGCGGGCAGCGCGTCCGGTGGGCGGGCGAAGCAGGCGCGGCGGGTAAGCCTATTTGTCCTGCGGATGGAAGGTGCAGCTTTCCTCGCAGGGCGGATGCAATTGACGGAACGGCGGAATCGCCGGAAGGAGCGGAAATGAACAGGCTGATCGGATTCGCGGCGGCGGCCGCGGGCGGCGGGCACGCGCATGCGGACGCGGCGCCGGACGAAGCCGCCCACGCGCATGGGCACTGAAAAAACGCGGTAACTACCCCTCGCCCGGCGCTTCGTCCTGGTGGCGCACGATCTCGCCGCTGACGAGGTAAATCACGTCTTCGGCTATCGAGCTTGCGTGGTCGGCCGCGCGCTCGAAGTAGCGCGACACTCCCAGAAGTTTCACGTAAAAGTCGATCTGCGCGGGGTCCAGTTTCATCTCCTCGCGGATGCGGTCGTTCAGCCGGAATTTCATTCTGTCGATTTCCGCGTCTTCCCGCCGCACTTCCTCTGCAAGCGCCGCGTCGAGATTGACCAGCGCGTCCAAACTGCGCTTGAGCGAGCGCTGGGTCATCTCCGCCATCTGGACGAAGTCGCTGAAGTTCTTGTCGCGTCCGTACTTCTGCGTGAACTCGGCCGCGCGCGCGATCTTCACCGCGAAATCCCCGATGCGCTCGAGGCTGGGATTGATTTTCAGCACCGCGATGATGAACCGCAGGTCTATCGCGACGGGCTGGTGAAGAGCGAGTATCTTCAGGCAGTTCTCTTCGAGTTCCACTTCCAGCCGGTCTATTTCCTCGTCGCCCGCCACGACCTCGCCGGTCAGCTTGGTGTCGCCCGTTTCGAACGCGCGCACGCCTTTGTTGAAGTCCTCTTCGACAAGCGCCGAGAGGTGCAAAAGCTGCTTCTTTATCTTTTCAATTTCGCGCTGCAGGTGTATCGCCATCATGTTTGCCTCCGGCCTAGCCGAACCTTCCCGTGATGTAATCTTCCGTTCTCTTCTCGTCCGGCTTGGTGAATATTTTCTTCGTATCGCCGTACTCCACAAGCTCGCCTTCGTACATGAACGCGGTGTACTTCGAAATACGCGCGGCCTGCTGCATGTTGTGGGTCACGATGACTATCGTATATTTTTTTCTTAGCTCGATAAGCAGATCCTCGATACGCGTCGTGGAAATCGGATCGAGCGCGCTGCACGGCTCGTCCATCAGGATAACTTCCGGCTCCATCGCTATCGCGCGCGCGATGCAAAGCCTCTGCTGCTGGCCGCCGGAAAGCGAAAGCCCCGATTCTTCAAGCTTGTCCTTCACCTCGTCCCAAAGCGCCGCGCGTTTAAGCGAGCTTTCTACAAGCTCCCGCACGTCGCCCTTGTAGCCGTTAATCATCGGCCCCCAGGACACGTTCTTGGCAATTGATTTCGGAAACGGATTCGGCTTCTGGAAAACCATTCCGATGCGGCGGCGCACCTCGACGGGATCAACAGCTTTGTCGTATATGTTCGTGCCCAGGAACTCGACCCGGCCTTCCATCGAGACGCCGTGGATGAAGTCGTTCATCCGGTTGAACGCGCGTAAAAGCGTGCTTTTGCCGCAGCCGGACGGGCCGATTATCGCGGTGATCGAATGCTTCGGGATGGAAAGCGTCACGTTCTTGACCGCGGCGCTCTGGCCGTACCTGATCCACAAATTCTGCGTGGACAGCACGGCCGCGCCGTTCTCGCCCGCGCCGTTTCCGTTTGCGTTGGTCGCCTCATTTACCATTTTTTGCCGCCTTCGAACTTGTGGCGGATGAGTATCGCCACCGAGTTGAGCAACAGCAGCACCGCAAGAAGGACGATGATACCCGCGGACGCGACCTCCAGGAATTCCTTCTGCGGGCGCGACGCCCAGTTGAATATTTGTATCGGGAGGACGGTGAACCCGTCCGTGAGCTTCGTCGGAACGAACGCGACGTAAGTCAGCGCGCCTATCGTGATCAGCGGCGCGGTTTCGCCCAGAGCGCGCGATATGGAAAGAATCACGCCGGTCAGTATGCCGGGAAGCGCCGCGGGAAGCACGTGGTGCTGCACGGTCTGCCATCGCGTCGCGCCCAGCGCGAACGCGGCCTGGCGCAGCGAATCCGGCACCGCGCGCAGCGCCTCGCGCGCCGCGATGATGATCACGGGAAGCACGAGGATGGTCATGGTCAGCGCGCCGGAAATCACGCTGCGGTCGAGCGCCATCCAGCGAACGAAAAGTCCGAGCCCCAGCAGTCCGTATATAATGGACGGCACGCCCGCCAGATTTGCGATGTTTATTTCTATCAGCGTGTTGACGAAGCCCTTCTTCTGGTATTCCTCGAGATAAATAGCGGCTGCGACTCCGATGGGAACCGAAAGCAAAATCGTGATCGCGATCATGTAAAGCGAGCCCGCGAGCGCGGCTTTGATTCCGGCCTGCGACGGCCTGCGCGAAGGGAAGTTGTTCAGGAAATCCCAGTTCAGGTGGCTCCATCCCGGCGCGGTCGCCTGCCACAGCAAAATCACGAGAAAAATCACGCCCGCCAGCGTACAGGCCAGGAACAGCCCGTGCAAAATCGCGCCGATCATCCGCCGCCTGGCGATGTTGTCGCGCAGCATCTAGTCGTACACCTCCCGGAACCTGCGGAATATCCAGTTCGCGACCAGGTTCATGGCGAGCGTCATCAGAAACAAAAGCATTCCGACCGCGAACAGCGTTTTGTATTCGATGGTGCCCGCGGGCGTGTCGCCCAGACTGATTTGCACGATGTACGCGGTCATCGTCTGGATGGACTCGAACGGATTGAGCGTCATCTTCGGCGTCGCGCCCGCGGCCATTACGACCGCCATCGTCTCGCCAATCGCGCGCGAGAACGCGAGGACGAAGCTCGCGAGCACGCCCGAAAGCCCCGCGGGAAGGACTATTCCGAGAGAAACTTCGAATTTGGTCGCGCCCAGGCCGTAACCGGCCTCGCGAAGCGAACGCGGCACCGCGTGGAACGCGTCGTCGCAAAGCGAAGCGACGGTGGGCAGGATCATTATCCCGACTACGATCGCGGCGCTCGCCGCGTTGAAAACTTCGGTCGAGGGGATTATTTTTTGCAGCGCGGGCGTTACCCAAGTGAGCGCGAAGTATCCGTACACGACGGTCGGTACGCCCGCGAGGATTTCGAGCACCGGCTTGAGCCAGCTTCTAATCTTTGATGTCGCGTATTCCGACAGGTAAATCGCGGTGAACAGCCCGATGGGCATCGCGAATATCCCCGCGCCGACGCCGACAAGCAATGTGCCGTTGACCAGTGGCAGCACGCCGAACTTGGCGGGGGCGAACAGCGGATGCCACTCTGTGCCGAACAGGAACTCGGCAATCCGCACTTCGCGGAAAAATTGGAATGTCTCGTCCGCCATCACGAGGATTATTCCGGCGGTTGTCGCTACGGACAAAAGCGCGCACAGGAACAGGACGGCCTGGATCAACCATTCCTTTAGTCTCGCATGTCCCCGTTTCGAAAGCGATGCCGCGACGGACTTGTCCAATTTCATTTCCTTCGTTGGCGCAAGGTTGAAATTAAATGTACTGGCGGGGTTTGCCCCCGCCCATCTTTATGCGCGCGAGCGGGCAAACCGCTCCCCTACGATTTGTTTTGGCCCGCCACTCCGTAAAGCTCGGCGAGTGACTTGCCTCCGCCTTCGCCTTGCGTGTATACGGTGCCGGTTGTTCTGGAAGCAAGCCGCTGCGCGGCCGCCGCGTAAATCGCGTCGGGCAGCGGGATGTATCCCACGTCCGAAACCAGCTCCTTCGCGTTCGTCAGGTAGAATTGGACAAACTCCTTGACTTCCGGCTTGTCCAGGCTCGCGACGTTTACGTAAACGAACAACGGCCTGGATAACGGCTTGTAAGTGCCGTCCATCACGGTTTCCTTTGAAGGTGTGACCGGCCCGGAGCCGCCGTCCACCGGAACCAGCTTCAGCTTGTCCGCGTTTTCCTCGTAGTACGCGAATCCGAAATATCCAAGCGCGCCCACGTCGCCCGCGACCCCCTGAACAAGCACGTTGTCGTCCTCGCTCGCCGTGTAGTCCGGGCGGCTTTCCTTGGCCTTGCCGTTGATCACTTCGGTGAAATAGTCGAAGGTGCCGCTGTCGGTACCGGGGCCGAACAGATGCAGGGGCGAATCGGGGAATCCCTTGCGGACTTCTTTCCAGTTCTTGATTGTGCTGCCCGGCCCCCAAATTGCTTTCAGCTCATCCACGGTCAGGTGGTCTACGAAGTCGTTCTTGGGATTGACGATGACGGACAATCCGTCGTACGCGACCGGCAGCTCGATATACTCGACGCCTGCTTCCTTGGCCTTGGCGTCCTCCTCCGGTTTGATCGGGCGGGAAGCGTTCTGCAGGTCGGTTTCGCCCGCGCAGAATCTCTTGAATCCTCCGCCCGTGCCGCTGATTCCGACCGTCACCTGCACATTTGGCGCCTTCGAGCGGAACTCCTCGGCGACCGCCTCGGTTATGGGATATACGGTGCTTGAGCCGTCGGCCGTGACCTTACCCGAAATATCGAGCGTCTCCGAACTTCCCGTAGCGGCCGGTTGCGAGCCGCCGGATTTCATATCCGCCGATTCGTCGCCGCCGCCCGACGAACTCGGACAGCCCGATAAAACCGAAACAAACAGCCCAAACATTAAAACGGCAGGCGAAATGAAATGCCTGAATTCCTTCATCTGATTTCCTCCGGCGCCGCGATCCGATGCCGCTCGCGCCGGCCGCATGAAACAAGCGCTGTGTTAAGAACAAATTAAGACGGCGTATCGCATAGATTAATTTTTCGTTCGGCTTGCGGGCAGCTTTATCGTGAATTTGCTTCCCTTTCCAAGCTCGCTTTCAACCTCCGCAATTCCGTCGTGGGCAAGCGCGACATGCTTGACAATCGCCAGCCCCAGACCGGTTCCGCCCGATTCCCTGCTGCGGGCGCGGTCTACCCGGTAAAATCGCTCGAACAGCCTCGGCAGGTGTTCCTTCGATATTCCCGAGCCCTTATCGGCAACCGACAACTCGATCCAATCGCGGATGCGTGTTGCGGATACGACGATAGGCTCGGACGCGCCCGAGTATTTGAGCGCGTTGTCGATCAAGTTCACAACCGCCTGAACAAGCATCGGCGCGTTCGCTTCGATTTCGATTTCTTCGTCGGACTTGATGACAATGGGTATGCCCTTTTCCGACGACAGCGCGGCACAGGAATCTTTGGCGTCTTCCAGAATATCGCGAATCTTAATTTTGGAAAGTGCAATCCGCCCTTCGTCGGCCTGCTGCTCGATGCGTGCGAGCTTCAGCAGGTCGTCGGATATCAAATGCAGTCTCTCCGCCTGCCTTTCCATTATTTTCAGGAATCGCGACGCGGCCTCGGGATCTTCGATCGCGCCTTCCCGCAGCGTCTCGATGAATCCTTTTATCGCCGTTATTGGCGTCCCGAGCTCATGCGAAACGTTCGCGACGAAATCCTTGCGAACTTTCTCCATCTCTTTAAGCCGCGTGATTTCGGTGAGCACAACCACTGCTCCGGAATGCGCGCCGCCCGCTAAGTGAAGCGGCGAGCCGTGCGCGCTGAAATGCCTTTCCCGCCCATCGTACAGCGTAAACTCTTCCTCGATCGCGGTTCGCGCGCCCAGCGCGCGCGAAATGAATTTCTGGATCGCGGTTATTCTGATCGCTTCCGGGACGGATTTTCCGGCTGCGGATGCAGGATCGATTCCGGCAAGTCCGGCAGCGGCCGCGTTTATGCGGATGATCTTTTCCGACCCGTCCACCGCGATTACCCCTTCGCTCATCCCCGACATCACCGCTTCGAGCTCCGCTTTTTGCTCCGAAACCTTTGCAAGCCTCGCGCCAAGCTCTTCCGCCAAACTGTTGACCGCGTCCGCCAGGGATGCGAGTTCCAGCACGTCCGGCACGGCGACGCGGTGCGTAAGGTCGCCTTCCGCGATTCGCGCCGCGCCGTCCCGCATTTCCTGAATGATTGCGGCCGTGCGGCGCGAGAATACAAGCCCTGCCGCAGCGGCAAGCAGCGCCACAATCGCGCCGGCTGCAAGCAAGTTGCGGTTCAAAGCGCCAAGAGTCCGGGTAATCGCGGTCACGGGCATCCCGACGCGCACGACCGCCCGCACTTCGCCGCGTTCTTCGTGCGGAATCGCGACGTACAGCATTTCCTCGGCGATGGTTCGCGAAAACCGTTCCGAGCTACCTGTGCCGCCAGCAAGCGCGGCCGACACCTCCGGCCGAAGCGAGTGATTGTCCATCGTTTCGGGATCCGCGTCGGAATCGCCCATCACCTTTCCGTTCTTGTCAATCACCGTTATCCGCGAAACCGTAAGCTCGCCCAGCCGCTTGCACAAAGCGTCTACGTGCGACGGCTCGTCCCAGAAGCCGCCCTCGCCCTCTATTTCGGCCTCGACGAACCGCGCCCGCTCCTCCAGGAAAGACGAAAGGCTGCTTAGATAGGCCTTGCGGTAAGTTCCGGAGTAGGACAGCGACAGCGCGGCGACCGACGCGGCGATCACGACAAAATAAAAGGTGACAAGATGCCGCAGAAGGCGCTTCTTTTTTCGCACGGTCATTCCTTGAAGCGGTATCCTACGCCGCGCACGGTTTCGATGAGGTTTCCGTATTCGCCGAGTTTCTTTCGCAATCCTGCGATGTGCACGTCAACCGAGCGGTCGGTGACCGCGTACTCGTCGCCGCGCACAGCGTCGGTTATCTGGTAGCGCGTGAACACCCAGCCGGGACGGGAGGCGAGGAAGTGCAGGATGCCGAACTCGCTGAAGGTGAGGTCGAATTTCCGGTCGCCGGCGGCGACCTCGCGGCGGCCCGGATGAATGACCAATCCGTGGATTTTAATCACTTTGTCCGCTCCTTCGGCCTCCATCAGGCGCCGCCTGAACGCCGCGCGCAGCCGCGCGACAAGCACGCGCGGCGAAAACGGTTTCGTGATGTAATCCTCCGCGCCGAGTTCAAGTCCGGCCACGATGTCGGCCTCCTCGCCCTTGGCGGAGAGCATTATCACCGGTATTTTCGCTGTTGAGGGATCGCTTTTCAGCGCCCGGCATGCGTCCAGGCCGTTCATTCCGGGCAGCATTATGTCGAGCAAAATCAGGTCGGGATGATTGGCGCGCGCGTATGACAGCGCGCTTTCCGCGGATTTTAGGCATTGCACCGCGTATCCCTCTTTGACGAGATTGTATCGCACCAGCTCGAGAATGTCTTCCTCGTCGTCCACGACAAGGATTTGTTTTTTGGCCATTCGTATGCCCTCTTTCAAAACGGAGATGGGATTTCCATTTTGTGCAGGACGTATTAAGTTTTCGTTTGGCGCGGGCCAGGTTTGTGTTATGACGGATCGGCAAGAAGCCTGCGCGTCCAAAGCGCGAGGTTCACCGAAAGCGCCAAAAGGAGCGCGCCGACCGCCTGGTGGATTGTCGGCACGATAATTCTGCCGCCGTCGATGAACGCGCTGCCGGGGATGTCCGCGGTGAAAATCAGCGCCGCGATTCCAAGCAGAAGCTGCAATCCGAGCGTGTGCGCAAGCGCCAGGCCGGATTTTTGCAGGATCGGCGAATCCTTGTATATCCCCCATGCGCGGACGCCTGCCATGACCGCGACGACGGCGACGATCACGGCAACAGTGATATGAATGTGCAGACCGCCCGCGACATGGCGTAATACGGCGCCGAACGCGATTTGAAGAATTACCAGCGGAATGAGCCAGCCGGTGATCGCGCGATCCGCGCGCGCGGAACGCGCCGCTGTTTTCAGGCCTTGGTTCAGCCACGCATCCGAAAGGAAAACCGCAAGCGCCACGACAAGTCCAAAGATAAGCTGGCCCAGGATTCCATGTCCCAGCGCCATCCAGACGTCGGCGCGCTCCGCGGCGGACTTGGCCGCCGCTCCGGGTTCCATACCTTCGATTACGCGCAGCCCGCCCAACAAACCTTGCGCCGAAATGAGCAGAAACGTCGCGAGCGAAAGCCATTTAATCCAGACGCGCCGCTCGTAAATCAAAACTAAAGCGAAAAGCACAATCGAGCCGAGCCCCACAAGCATGCCTGCAAGCCGGTGCGCATGCTCGAAATAAATCCCGCCTGTCATTCGCGACAGCGGGAAGAGGAACATGTTGTACGCGAACGAACTGGGCCAGTCGGGGACGGCCAGACCCGCGTCCGCGGAGGTGACCGCGCCGCCCATCGTGATCAGCAAAAACGTCGCTCCCGCAAGAGCTTTCGCGAACGCGCCGGTCCAGCTTCGCGCGTCGCGTTGCGCCGCCGTGCGCGCCTTGCGGGATGCGGCCGTCGCACCGATGGCCGCGATTGCCGCCCCCGCCAAGATCGAGCCGGGAATCCAGATTAGCGCGGAGGGCGCGAGACCGGACGTATCGGCATCGGAAATCAGGCTGCCGATTATGAGCAGGTTGAAGAGAGCTGTCACCGCGCCGCATGCCGCGCCTCCCCAAATCCCGCGCCCCGCGCACGCGCCCGCGGCATAGCCGCCCGCGAAGATGCATACAACGAAAATCGCGAAAAGCAACCACGCAGGCGCCATCACGGCCGGCAGCCTGCAGAGATATCCGGCCGCCCACATTGCCGCGGTCGCGCCGAAGCCGATCGCGATCACGTCCACGAAATGTCGCCTCGCGGCGGTTGAAGTCACGTTTACTCCCTTTGCGCGCCGGGCGCGAAAAACAACAGCCGCTGCATTATCCCACAATCCGCCGCAATCAATACCGCTTTATCTGCCTCGCGTATTGCTTGAGTTTGCGTATCGCTTTGGCTTCGATCTGGCGGATGCGCTCCCTGCTCATATGCAGCTCCCCGCCGATCTGCTCCAGCGTGAAAACCGGCCCGTGGCTCTTTTCGCCGCTCGGCTCCAGTCCGTACCGGCGCATCACGACGTGGCGCTCCTTCGGCTCAAGCCGGTCGAGCAGCGCCTTCACTTCAAGCGCGGTCATCGCATCCGAGAACAGGTCTTCTCCGGAAGAGACGCGCTCCTTAAGGTCGCGCTGGTCGTCGCCCTGGCCGCCGTCGCTGTACTCGAATCCGGAGTCGAGACTTTGAACGTACGGAACGAGGTTCGTGTATTTCTCTATGTCTTCGGGCGAAAAACCGGACGCAGCGGAAAGCTCGGCGGTGGTAGGTTCCCTCTGATACTTTGCGCGAAAGTCGTACGTCGCACGGTTCAGCTTGCGCATTATGTCCAGCACATGTTCCGGTACGCGTATTTGGCTTTGATTCTTTGTTATGTAACGCAGTATGCGCTGCTTGATCCACCAAGTGGCATAGGTGGAAAACTTGAAGCCGGTGCTAGTGTCGAATTTTTCGATGGCGCGGATAAGCCCCAGATTGCCTTCGCCTATCAAATCCGTCATCGGCACGTTGAGCATCCGGTAGCGCTTGGCGATGCTTACGACCAGCCTCAAGTTCGCGTTTATCAGCGCTTCGCGCGCGGCCAGCTTTTCCTCTTCGGTGCTGTCCGGACTGTGATAGATGTTCAGATAACGGTATTCCTCGTCTTTTGTGAGGAGGTTGATCGAGCTGATGTAATTCAGGTACTGAAGCAGAGCGTTCTCAAGGACGGCTTCGTCCTTGTCCCGCACTTCGCCGGAATTTCTGTCGTTCAATTCCTCCAACCCCCGCCCCCGTTTCCGTCACATGCCCGCCATCCCCAAAATGGACGCTGCGGAATCCTGCCTTAACGCGGCATCCTGGGGCGGGCGGAAAAATCCGACGCCTTTGTCGGGCGTCGTTTTCAGGTTTTTCACTTCCCAGGTCATGTTGAACATATCCGACCGCGTGCGGACCGCGATCGGGAATCCCAGATCGTCCGCCACCCACATATCCACCATTACCGTCCGGCCGCCTTCCCGCGCGATTTTGAACGCGTATCCGGTGGATTCGTGGCCGAGGATGGTTTCTTTGCCCACGGACTTGGCGTTCACGTTTCCAAGCAGGTCGCGGTAATTGCGGTTGCCGGTAAGCGCGCCGCTTTCCGCCAGCCCGGAGCTCTCCGCCTGGCCTAGGTCGACGGCGACCCCATTTAGCGTGTCGGGATAGTAAAAGTACAGCTTGTTGTCGCTTTTGTTGACCATTATCTCGATCGCCGGAACCGCGCCCGCGGACGCGCCCGTCGGATCGGCCAACGCTATGCGCAGGTTGTCGCCTTGGATGAAGATATGGCCGTTGAACGTGACCGCGATGGGCCGGCCGGAATCCGCTTCCGGCGGCGGCGCCGCTCCCATCATCCCGAAAAGCTTGGTCATATGCGACGACAGACCCGAAAAGTCGAGCGTGAGCGTGATTTCGCCTGTGGACGCCGCCCAACCCGGCGCGGCGAAGGCAAAAACCATCAAAAACAAAGCAACAATTGGTACTTTGCGCATTCCTTGCTCCCCGCGAAGCCGCCGAATCCGCGTCCGCGGTCCTTTCGGTCCGCGGAATGCCGTTAAATCGGCGTTCCGCCTAGATTACTACCCGCGCGACGCCGATAACATCGCGCAAACTATATGACGTGACAAAAGTGCTCTTGTTCCAGCAACCCGAATCATTCCCCGGCGGGTTTCACAAAGCCCACGAAAAGCACGCTTAGGAAGTATAAAAGAATAATCGGCCCGGACAGGACGAGCATCGTGAACGCGTCGGGGGAAGGCGTAAGCACGGCTGCCAGAATCAGAATCAGGACAACCGCGGTGCGCGAATGCTTTATCAGGCTGGCTCTTGTGACGAAGCCGAGTTTGGCAAGTCCGACAAGCACGACGGGCAGCTCGAAAAGCAGCGCTCCGGCGAGCAACAATCCGATTAGAAAGCTGGTGTACCGTCCGACGGACAGCACGGGATCGTACCTGTCGGCGCCCCATCCCAAAAGGATTTTAAGCCCGGCCGGCGCAACCGCGAAGTATGTGAACACGCCGCCGGCGACGAAAAGGAACATCGCCCACGGCACTGTGGACAGGATGATCCTTTTTTCGTGCCGCTTCAGCCCCGGCTCGACGAACCGCCATACGTGAAACAGGAACACGGGCGTGGATACAATCAGCGCCGCGGCCGCGGCCAATTTGACATCCGTGAAAAACGCTTCCGCCACTCCGAAATAGTTCAGCCGCAGCCCTTCCGGAAGCGGGTAAACCAACAAATCGAAAATGAATTCTGCATAGTAAAATCCCGCGGCGAACGCCAGCGCGAAAAACGCGATCGTGGCCAGTATCCGGTTTCGAAGCTCGACCAGATGCGGCTTCATCTCCTGCCAGCATCCCGTTTCGCCGCCCGTTTTTTCGATTTCCGGGCTATCCATCGCCGCTCCCCAGGTAGTCGTCAATCGGCTCGGCTTCGCGCGCGGGCCTGGCGGGCTTGGATGCGGCATCGGAGTAGGAAGCTTCTTCTGCGGCGCCGTCCGCGGCTTCCGCCTTTATGTTCTCCTGTTTGCGCTTCGGCGGACGGTAGTCGCCGGATTCGGGTGAAAACACCTCGCGCGCGAACGTAGCGACGGGATTCCGTATCTCGTCCACGGTGCTTCGCAGCTCGTCGAACTCCTTCGTTGCGGGGCCAAGCGACGCGCGCACGTCCAGCGCGAAGTCGCGCACTTTGCGCGTGAACCTGCCCAGGTTGCGGCCGATTTCCGGCAGAGAGCCGGGGCCCCAAAAAATCAACGCGAAGAGGAAGACGACGAGCAGCTCGCCCAGGCCTATATTGAACACCGGCGCAAATTATAACAGGCGCCGCGGTGATATAATCCGGGACGGCTCGGATGCAGACAGGGATGGCAAGATGACGCTGGTTAGATTCAACCTCCGGGACGCGATCAACTCGCTCCGCGGCAACTACGTGCCGGAAACACTCGCGAAAGTGGACGGCTTCTCGCTAAAGATGATGGAGTGCGAGGGCGAATTTCCCTGGCACCACCACGATCACGACACTTTATTTCTTGTTCACCGCGGCTCGCTCGTGCTCGAAACCGAGGATGGAACGCAGGAATTCAACACGGGCGATATAGGAATCGTGCCCGCGTGGACAATCCACAGGATCGTCGCTGATACGCGGACGATCATAATGATGCTTGAAACGAGCAACCTTATAACGATAGAGGACAGCGCGCCAAAGAAGTAACCGCCGGCGCCCGATGTATCCCCGTTTTACTCGAAGGCTCAAACCGCGCGTCCGTCGTCCGATAACCGCTTTGATGGACCTGAGCGGCGCGTCCCTAACTTACTTGGATACGCTTCGCGGCCCGGTTTCGGGCGAAAAGAGCGAGGACGAGCGCGCGCATGAAGCCGCGCTGGATTTCGAGCAGGTTCTGCTTGCCATGTTGCTCAAGCAGATGCGCGCAACGGTGATGAAAAGCGGGCTTTTCGGCAACAATCTGGCCAGCGATTTCTACCAGGATATGTTCTTCGAGGAAGTCGCGGCGCGCATGGCGCGCTCCAAACCGGGTACGGGTATCGCGGAAGCGGTTGAGAAGGCTATAATGCGCTCCGGATTATCTAAGGAATACCGCGTTCCCGCCGATAACGGAATTGGCGTGCGTGCTGTGCTTGGCGCGGGCGCTTTTCCCGGGCGGGCGTTCCCGCGGCCCGCGGGAGAGAGGTGAGGTATGCGCATTCCCGGTATCGAGCGGCTTTTCAGCATTGTGAACGCGAGACTGCGCGGAGCATCCGAGGTAGCGCGCCCAAGCGGCGCGCCCAAGGTCGGGCCGGACAAGGTGGAGATTAGCGACAATGCAAGAGCCAGGCTTTCGCAAAATCTCGCGCCGACGGATCCTCGGACGCGTGCAGAGAAGCTCGCGGAGATCAAGTCGCAGCTCGAACGGGGCGAATACCGAATCGACGAGGAGGCTGTCGCCCGCGGGCTCGACGAGAATGGCTACTTTGACGACATCAAACGCGGTTAGCGCGGAATTTGCGCGCCTTGAAACGATCCTGCGCGATCTCCTGGTTCTGGCCGGGAGGCTCAAGGACATACTCGAAGAAAAGCGCGCGTTGCTGCTTGAATCGCGGCTGGATCGGCTGCCCCCGCTCATCGCCTCGGAAGAGAAGGCGCTGGCGCGCTTGGAAGAACGCGAGCGCGACAGATACGCGCTGACCACGTTCATCGCGGTGAAACTGGGGCTTGACGACGACGCGACGCTTTCGGAGATTCTGGCCGGCGCGGACGCCGCGACCGGCCATCCCCTTGCCAGCCTCGGCAAAAAGCTCGCAGCGAAAATGTCGGAAGTTCGCGAGGTGAACTTTTCGAACGCGGTTCTGGCGCGCAACCTTGCCATTTACTCGGAGCAGATCCTTCGCATGGTCACGATCACGACCGAGCATCCCAACTACGGCGCCGAGGGCGGCTTCGAGTACGAAGGTCTCAGGCGCAACCTGGTGGACCGCAAGGCGTAGCCCGGCAACTAGATAACTCTGCAACTGGTTTTTTATGATTCGCGGAACGTATCTCGGAATTGAAGCTGCCCTTCGCGGCATGACCGCCGCGCAGAGCGCGCTCGACACCGTAAGCCACAACATCGCGAACACTAACACCGAAGGCTACTCGCGCCAGCGCGTCGTCCAGGTCGCGTCTCCTCCGCTTCCCGTGCCGGGCGTGCTGATGGGAACGGGGGCGGGGCAGGTCGGCACCGGCGTAACGGTGGACGCTTTCATCCGAATCCGCGACCAATTCCTGGAGCAGATTTACCGGCGCGAGAACGGAGTCGGCGGGCGCATCGAAGTGCTGCGCGACGGCCTGGAGCGCGTCGAAAGCATTTTCAACGAGCCCGGTCAGAACGGTTTCGCCAACGTCCTCGAGCAGTTCTGGAACGCGTGGGAGGTGCTTTCGCTCGAGCCGGAAGGCCAAAGCGCGCGCGCGAATCTGCGCGAAGTGTCGCAGACTCTGATCAACACGATCCGCGATATGGACGGCCGGTTCGACGAAGAATTCCGGCGCGTCAACGACCTCGTCAAGACCAAAGTCACCGAAATAAACAACCTCACAAGCCAAATCGCGGATTTGAACGCGGAAATCGCGTCAATCGAAGGTACGGGAAACAAGAACGCGAACGACCTGCGCGACAGGCGCGACCTGATCATCTCAAAGCTATCGCGGCTCATCAATATCAACGTTCACGAAGATCCGCAGGGGTTCTACACAGTAAGCGTGGCCGGCCATCCTCTCGTTCAGGACAGGTTTTCGACGAAACTGAGGTTGGAAAGCGAAGCGACGCTCATCGGCGAGAAAGTGAACGTCAAGCTCGACAGCGGCTTCGACCTCGACCTGCGGCAGGGCGAACTGGCCGGCCTTATTCAATTCCGCGACGAGGCGCTTTCCGCGGTGCGCCACGACTTCAACGTCGCGGTGAGCGCGGTCGTGAACCGCGTCAACGAACTGCACCGGCAGGGCTTCGGGCTTGACGGCATCGCGGGCCGCGACTATTTCGTGGATGTTGTTACAAGCAGGCTGGACGGGCTGACCGCGATTCCTTCCGCGACCGGCCTAGATACTACGTTGTTCGAGCTTGGCGTCACGTCCGGCGATTTCTTTATAGGCAAAGCGCGCATCCAGATCACCGAGGATGAAGTCCGCTCGGGAAGCACGACGACGCTGCGCGACATATTGAACCGGATATCGAACGCGACCGACGCGCGCGTGCGCGGCGGCCTCGAAAACGTGCTGGGTACGGACATCGTGCGGCTCTCGCTGCACAATCCGCCCGACGTGAACGATCCCAATTCCGAGCTGGGCTTTTACAACGCGATAAGCGCAAAAGCCGGCACTTCCAATTTCCTGTCCTCGCTCGGACTCGTCCCGACAAGCGAAGTGGTGGTTCCGCAGGATCCGACTTTCATAAACATTGCGAAAACGATAAGGCTCAATCCGCTGATCGAGCGCAACCTGAACGTGATCGGCGCGGCGCAGGGCACCGACGACGGACTGTTCTCCGGCCCCGGAGACAACCGGATAGCGCTCGCGATGGCCGATCTCAAAAACCAGGCCGAGTTCGCCGAGGGCGACTCGATTTTCGGCTACTACAGAAGCGTCGTGACCGGTCTCGGCGTCCGCGTCCAGGAGGCGACGCGTATCTCTTCCAACCAGGAGCTGATTATCGAGCAGGTGGACAACCGGCGCGAGGCCGTTGCGGGCGTGGACTTGAACCAGGAGGCGGTGGACATGATCCGCTTCCAGCGCGCTCTCGAAGCCGCGGCGCGGATGATAAGCTCGCTCGACCAGGTGCTCGACCGCATAATCAACGGCATGGGGATCGTGGGGAGGTAGCGGCGGATGAGAATCACGCAGAGTATCCTGATCAACAACTTTCTCTCCCAGCTACGCGGCCTCGACACGCGCCTTGCGGAATTGCAGCGGCAGGTATCGACGGGCAACAAATTCGACCGGTTCGGCCAGGATCCCGCCGGCGCGGGCCAGGTGCTGAACATAGACACGCTACTTATGCACCTCGAGCAGTACCGCGGGAATATGGAAGACGGGCGATCGCGGATGAGCTACCTGGACGAGAGCCTGCGCTCGGTCGGCGACTATATGCAGCGCGCGCGCGAGCTGGTCGTGCAGGGCGCGAACTCGCACCTGACCGCGAACGACAGGCGCGCCATCGCTCTTGAAATAGACCAAATCGTGCGCGGCGTCGTCACGCTCGCGAACGCCGACTACAACGCGCGTTATCTTTACGCGGGATACCAGACGCTCAAGCCGCCGTTTGAGCTGGCGCTTTCCGCGTCGGGCTCGTTCGTCGAGGACGTTAACTACGCGGGCGACAAGGGAGTCATCGCGCGCAACATCGGCAATATGACCGACATAGACGTCAACTTCACCGGAAAAGACGTTTTCCTTTCCCAGACCGAGACGCGCACGGGGCGGGCGGTATCGGGCGGCGCGCTGGGCTACAGCGGATTTTTCCGCATCAACGGGAAGACGATTTCGGTTTCGGCGACCGATACGCTTCAGAAAATAAAGGACAGGATCAACTCCACGCCCGACATCGGCGTCGTCGCAAAGATGGAGCCCAATTTCGTGCTCACGCTCGAATCGCTGTCGGCGCGCGGCGAAATAAGGCTCGAAGACACGGGCGGCAAAATCCTTGAGTATCTCGGACTGATGCCGCGAGGCGCGTTCAACATCGCGTCCGCCGCGCCCGCGCTTCCGATTACCGACTCGCAGGGAGCCATAAAGACGGGCGCGGTGCTGGCGCCGTTCCCTTCGCCGCCGAATCCTGGAATCACGATAGACGACTCGAACGACAGGCTCGTACTCGGATTGTCAGGCGCGGCCAACAACAACGAGGAACAGCGGCTGTCGGTTAACCTGGTCCGCGGAAACTACTCGACCGTAGCGGATCTTGCGGATATGATTCAGGAGCGCGTCGACGCGACGTTCGGCCTGAACAAGATAATCGTGCGCGAAAACGCGGGCGCTATCGAAATCGAAACATACGAGAGCGGCTCGGCGATTACCGCGAGCGATTTGGTTGTAGGTGGTTTCGACTCGCAGGGCAATCTGGACACCGCAAGCATTTTGCTGGGACTCACTTTGGCGGGCGGCCCGGAGCAGGCGGACAGCGCAGGTACGGACGGCAACGACAAGTTCGCGATAGATCTCGGAGCCTCGGCGCACTTCGACGGCGCCGACCTCGATCCGGTAACCATAGACATAGACGGGGATTCCGTCGCGACGCTGGCCGATTTAGTTGACAGCATCAACGCGAGCATACGCGACAGCAGGCTCGCGGGGCTTGTCGAGGCGTACGACGAGGGCGGGCGGCTCGCATTCGAAACGGTCAAAACCGGCGCGGACGTGCTGGGGACGGATTTGGCTTTCTCCGACGTGAACGCGGGCACTCTGGCCGCGCTGGGGATAGTCAACACCCCCTCCCCCGCGTTCGTGCTTTCGACCGCGCCGTTTCCTCCGGGGCTGACGATCACCGCGGGCGTGGACGACACGTTCAGCATTGACCTCGCACCGTTTTCCAGCGGCGATTACAGCGATCCCGCGCCCCAGGCGATTACGATCGCGGCCGGCGCGTACGCGACCGCAGCCGCGCTTGCCGCCGCGATCAACAGCGAGATACTTTCAAACGACGTGCTGGCGAACAACGTGGAGGCCGCGGTCGTCAACATCGGCGGGTTCGACTTCATTCAAATTCAGACGCTCGCGAAGGGCAGCCGCGTGGACGCGTCCGATTTGGTCCTCGCCGACGTGCTTCCGGGCACGCTCGCGAACCTGGGACTGGCCGGGCCGACGACTCCGGGCGCGGGAAGCTCGGACGGGCAGGGGACGATTATCGAGTCGGCCAACCTTCTCGACACGCTTCTCAAAATCCGCGATGACCTTTTGACGGTCGGCTACAAGAAAAGCCTCCTCGTGGATCTGCAGAATTCGGACGGCGAATTGCTGGGTCTCGCGCCCGGCGACCGAATCGAATTCACGTCCGGAGCGAACACGCGCAGGTTTTACGTCCAGAAATTCACGACGCTCGGCGACCTCGCAGCGGAGCTTTCGGATTTCCTCGGCATTGGCGCTGTGGTTTCCGTGACCGGCGACGGGCGCATTCAAGTCGAGAACATTTCCAACCAGCCCGTTCCTTCGATTAGCATCAAGGCGTTCGATCCGCGCGGCGGCTCGCGCGCCGTTTTCGACGATGCGTTCGAGTCGCTTTCCGGAACGGTGCTTCCGCTATCGTCCAAGTTCTCGTCGTTTCTCGTGGACGAGGAGCGCGTGTATCTGTTATCCGAGCCGCGGCTTGGCGAAGTGGACCGCGACTTCACCACGACGCTCGACTTCCGGTCGCGCGCGGGCAGCGCGGTGCGGCGCTTGGAATTCGCGCTCGACCAGAGCGACAGCTTTTCGCTGGAGCTGCAAAAGGTCAAGCTCGGCGTCCAGGGCGCCGACCTCACCGAAGTTATTATCCATTTGAAGGAGCAGGAAAACGTGCTGCAGGCGGCGCTCTCCGCGGGGGCGCGCATCCTGCAGTCCACGCTGTTCGATTTCCTGAGGTAAAAGTTGAACGTAACCGGAACAAACGGCACGGCGATTGTCGCCCTCAAGGTGAGGACAACGCCCGCGCGCATCGAGATCGAGAACGCGCGCACGCGCATCTCCGTGGATTCGACAAAGCCGCGCGCGGAGGCAGGCTACCGCGGCTGGCACGACGAGGTCGCGTTCCGTCGGGACGACTCCAAATCCGCGCTCCTATCGGGTGTCGCGCGCGTCGCGCGGGAAGGCGACTTGTTCGCGCGCCCGGCGGACAATCCGGACGCGTTCGCGGAAATCGCGTCCGAAAGGCTTTTCGACATGCCCGGCGACGCGCCAGTCGGTTCCGGATTTATCCCGCTTTCGCCGCCGGCGATAAATATCGAGTTCACGCCCGCGCGCATCGTCGTCCATCCGGGCGCAATTGAAATCAGCTACGGCCGCGCGGCCGGGGGGACATAACGCCATGCAATTCCAGACTGCGCGATTCGGTGAGATAACGATAGCTCCGGAGGACATCTTCGATTTCCCGTTCGGGTTGATCGGCTTTCCGGAGTACCGGCGATACGCGATTTACCGCGAGGAAAAGCTCGCGCCGTTCATGTGGCTACAGTCGCTGGAGGAGCCGCGGCTGTGCTTTTTCGTCGTCGAGCCGTTTCTTTTCTTCCCGGATTACGAGGTGAACGTCAAGCTCGACCGCGTCATGGAATCCGAATTCGCATCGGTAAGCGACCTGCTCGTTTTGGGGATAGTCAACATCGCGCCCGAGTTCACCGACAGTACGGTGAACCTGCTCGGCCCGCTCGTGCTGAACAAAATCCGCCGCGTCGGCTACCAGTTCGTGATGGACGATTCACCGTACGAGACCAAGCACCGGCTGTTCGCGGCCGCGGCCGAGTCCGGCCGCGCGCCCGACCTTTCGCTCGTCCCCGAGGCCAAGCGGGCGTGATTTTGACGCGTCCCGCGTCCCGCCCTATAATGGCCGCGGTGCCGCGTTGCTCGTTCTGACAAGGAGAGTTGGCGAGCGGGTCCGTATCGGTCCGGCTGTGCTCCTGACCGCACTCGAAAGCGGCGGCGGGCGCGCGCTGCTGGAAATCGCGACCCCGCTGCCCGTTTACCTTCCGCCCTCGGACGTGCCGCTCGTAAAGCCGGTTGCGTCTCCGGGCGCGCCCTGGCCGCGGGTGGAGATCGAGGTTCACACGGACGCATGGGTGATGCTGGGCGCGGAGATCGGGATAATGATAGTCTCGGCCAAGAACGACGTTCTCAAGCTGGGGCTGCGCGCGCCAAAGCACGTGCAGATTCTGCGGGAAGAGGTGTACGAGAAGATCGCGGAAGAGATGCGCGAGGCCGCGCTGACGGGGGACGGCGATGTGCCGGAATTGCCCGACTCCAAGACTTAACC
>JABRWB010000053.1 GCA_039961635.1 bacterium | reverse complement strand
TGCTCGCTGTACTCCGGAACGCTCTCCTCGGTCGCCCGCGCGATCCGGCTCATCATTTCGATCACCTCGACCGGCCATGCGCCCGTCGCGGTTTCCTCGGAAAGCATCACCGCGTCCGTCCCGTCCAGGATCGCGTTCGCGACGTCGCTCACTTCCGCCCGCGTCGGATGGTCGTTTTCGATCATGCTTTCGAGCATCTGCGTCGCCGTTATCACCGGCCGGGCGAACTCGTTGCAGCGCGCGATTATCCGCTTCTGGATCAGCGGCACCTGCTCGACGGGCAGGAACAGCCCAAGGTCGCCGCGCGCCACCATCACGCCGTCGGACGCCTCGATCACCTCGTCGAGGTTGTCTATCGCCTCGGGCTGCTCTATTTTTGCGATGAGCGGAATCTGCTTGCCGCACGAGCGCACCGCGCCGCGCGCCATCTCCAGGTCGCTCGCCCGGCGAACGAAGCTTACCGCGAAATAATCCACCGCAAGTTCGCATCCGAGTCTGATGAACTCGTAGTCCCTGTCCTGCAGCGAATCCGCGCTGAAGCTGCGCCCCGGGCGGGTGATGCCCTTGCGCGGTTTGATGCGCCCGCCTTCAAGAACCTCACACTCGACGCGGCCGTCGCTGGTTTCAAGCACAAGCAGGCGCACTTCGCCGTCGCCGATAAGCACCGTCTCGCCGGTCGCAAGCTCGACGGCAAGCGGGGCGTATTCGGTCGTGACCACCGCCGGAGCTGCGGAAGGAGTCGGCGCGGGCGAGCCGTCCGCCGTCTCGGTCGCGATTGTGAGGCGCCCGCCCGTCTCGACTTCGATTCCGCCCTCGATTACGCCGTCCAGCCGGATCTTCGGCCCCTGCAGGTCGAATACGAGCGCAAGCTTGCGCTTTGTTGCATCCTCCACCTTGCGCACGAGCGCGGCGTATTCCCTTGCGGTGCGCTCGTCCGCGTGGCTTGTGTTCACCCGCACCGCGTTCAGCCCGGACTCGACCATACGCGTTAGCGTGGCTTCGGATGCGGAAGCGGGGCCGAGAGTGGCCAGAACCTTCGTTCGCTTGGCAGAATCCATCGCTTTCCCCTTGATTACCGCGGGCGATTATAGCGCAGGACAATCCGCGCTTTCACTCAATTTGTTTATCGGGTTGCCGGGCGCACCGCCGCGAATCCGCGGCGAATCGGGCGCCGAAGGCCGCGCATACGGGCAAAAACCTGACGCCTGGAGATACCCGCTGCAATTCGATATAATCCGCACGCCCATGGCGGCATCGAGCATTACTCATACCAGAGGAATTAGCTCTGTTTTCCATATTGTTAAATTCGTAATTGGAGCGACTAAATGAAGCGAAAGTTGTCAATCCTTTTTGCCGTAATTATCGCAGCGCAATTTTTTTGCAGCGCTTTCGCGGCCGATTATCCGCCGGGGATTAAATACTCGACCTTCCTCAAGGCGTTCAACTACAACTCCGAAAACGGAAGCTTGATGCTCAATTCCTTCGACGCTGTTTTCCTGCCCGACGATGTTTTCACGTCCAGCGGAACGCAGAAGCTGTGGGCGATTGTCCGCAATTCAAGCGGCGGCGACCTTTACCGGCTCGACTTTTACGTCTTCCGCGGCAACCCGCCTTACTCGAATGTCTCGCACTACAATCTCTCCGCGCTCGGCCCGCTTCCGGCGAACGGGATGACAATGGATTTCTTTCGTTCGGGCGATTATGTAATGGACTTTTACACGTCCGCTGGAAAGTTTTTCTCCTTTCCGTTTTCCATAGACGCCACGCCGTCGTCAGACCCGTTCACGCCGGGGCTCTACAGGATAAACGGCGACTGGGCGGACTGGGCGTACTTCCGCTACGCGGACGCCGATCCGGCGAACAACCTGTTTTTCACGGTCTGGCTGCGCAACTCGTCCGGCCCGGGCTATAAACTCGTCAAGCAGAAAATAAAGATATTCAACAAAAACGGCGGCGCGTACGTTTTTTCGGCGCAGGACAGAAGCGTCAACCTCTCGCCCGGCTGGACGCATTACGATTTCACGATCGCGACGACCGCCGAGCCTCGCCCGTACGCGATCGTCGCGAACGACCTGCTCAAAACCGACGGCGATTACGTGCTGAAGATTTTCCTCGACGACCAGCTTTACGGCGAGTGGGAGTTTTCGGTGCAAGGGGGCAAATTCGCACCCGCCGGCCGCACCATCCGCGGCACCGCCGATCCGCTAACATTCATCGAAGGCGGCCGGGACGAGTTCTGGTACGCTAAAAGCAAATAGCGGCGAATCAAGATGCTGTAGCCCTATCCTCCGCTCGGGCCGTACCTCTCTTGATACATTTTCCGAAGCATTTCAGCCTCTTCAGGCGTAAGGCCGTTTATCCATAGATGCTCCGGCTCGGATAAATGCTGGGAAATCAATTTGCGATACTTATCGCCAAGTGCGTGGTTTTTCGCTTCAGCAGCTTCGATCACCGCGGGCAAAAATTCCGTATAGTAATGCTTACTGACTTCGTACATTCCGTGCCAGTGCGTGTAATCCGGCCCCATCATGCTTGCGCCGTGACGCGCGCGCCTGCCTTCATGATGCCACAATTCGTAATAAATCCATTGCAATTCCAATTCGAACGGCGCATTGGGATTTATCACTCCGTCAGCCTTCAGCATATCCATCCATTTCTGCGCCGGCTTCGCGAATTTATCGTTATACAGATTTACAAGACCATCGAACTGGTCATAGAAATTGTCCACATAACTGCTGCTGTGACAGTTGAAACAAACAGCCTTCATCTTGTTCCGCCGTTCGTCCCAAGTTACAACTCTTTCGACGGTGCGAGGAACAGTTTTGGTTACGAGTGCTAAATTTTCAACGACCTTTTCCTGCGTTTCGACCGTGCTGCCCTCAACAGGAAGCTCCTTACCCTCAGGATAATCCTCCTTGTAGCCGTCGGTGTAAACCACCATGTTCAATTTCGTACTGATTACCGGTCTAAGGGTCCAACTAATCCGCTCTCCGACATCGTGGCTGTTTGTTACTACTTCGCCATCAGGCGTCATATAACTGCTTGTGTGACATGTCGCGCAGGTGGGTGCCGCTGAATAATCCTTGCCGAGCACCCAACTGCCGTCCCTTTCAAGCCCCATCTGCTCTCGATTTGCATAAAACGCGATGCCATGCTTGCTCTCATTGTAGATTTCGATTTGCGGATGGTCGGGCCCCATATGGCATTTACCGCAGTTTTCCGGGCTGCGACTTAGCTTAGCATCGAAAGTATGCCTGCTGTGACATGCGTGGCAAGAACCCTTGCTTCCGTCGGGATTAAGCCTGCCCATTCCGCTGTTCGGCCAAGTATCAGCATCAATTATCGGCCTGCCCTCAAATTCGTCGCGCAGAATTGAGCCTGAATCGTCAAGCTTGAATTTCACTATCGAACCGTGGCATTGCCAGCATCCGTTAACTGCATCTGCTTTATTGTCCGGAGTACCCGCAGCCTTTTCGGCAAGCACGTTGTCCAAGCTCGCGAGGATCTCTCCTGCTTTTGCGTGGTGGCTTCCGCGGAATTCGTCGAATTCGCGCTTGTGGCATTTGGCACAGTCAAGCGGGGTAACGAGCACGCTTATCAAATGCCCCATGTGCTCCCAAGCGTCCGGTTCCCCCTGCTTTGCGGCGTGACATTCAAAGCAGCCAATTCCATTGCTGAAATGCGCAGAATCGCTCCATTGCATAACAAGAGCCGGTGACATTGTCGTATGACATTCAACGCATGCCCTGCTTTGCTCGCTCAACGCTTTAGGCAAATCGCCGCCAGCTAATGCTGGACCATTTATTGTCGATCCCGAAAACAAAATCGTGAATGACAAAATGGTTGCAAATACGGATTTTAAAGCAAAGGATAAACCGGTCAATTTGCACCTCACCAAAAAAAGTAATTCCGAACCGGGCGGCAAAACAGGAACGTTCGGAAGGCGTAAATCGAATTAGCAATAAATTAGTGCGAGCTTCGGCAGTCCCCGCACCCCAGGATGGATTATATCATATTTGCAGTTATGTCAATCATAATTACAGGTATATGAGTACCTAATTGCTAAAATAAAAATCACTCGGAGCCTTGTTAGGTACAAGGAGGTACATTCGTCAGAATGCACGGAAGGACGAGCTTAGACCTGCCTTGCTACTTATTGGATGCAT
This sequence comes from bacterium, assembly GCA_039961635.1. Lineage (NCBI taxonomy): Bacteria > bacterium. The sequence goes on along the minus strand of JABRWB010000053.1, from coordinate 9,210 downwards.
TAGTTCTTATCGCCATTGCTTCGAGTACGCTAACTTCCCCCTGCCTCGCGTAATCTATCGCCTCGCCCAGGATGCGCGAAGTTTCGTCGGGAGCGTGGAATCCCATCGAGTTTTCCGCCGACACCCAGTCCAGCCTCCACTCGGCCTTGCGGTGCAGCGCCCGCGCCTCCGCCAGGTTTTCCTCCGGCACCCCCGCGGCCTCGGCGCTCTTTATCGCGTTTATCAGCGCAAGCACCGCCTGCTCGCCGCGGTCAAGAAGCCCCTCCGTCTTGTCCTGGATTCCCTCGACCCTTGCCTTTATCTCGTCCTCGGGATACGGATGGCAAACCTGGCAGCTGTGGGCGATGTTCAACAGCGGCGAGCGAACGTGGTGGTCGCTGACCTTGACCGCCCCCTCGCGGATATACGGCATGTGGCAATCCGCGCACGCCACGCCGCTGCGGGCGTGGATGCCCTGGCTCCACGTCTCGAATTCCGGATGCTGCGCCTTCAGAAGCTCCGCGCCGGTGTCGGGATGCGTCCAGTCCTTCCAGGCGACCTCGTCGTAATACTTTTCCGCGTCGTCCATTTTGAATCCGTTGTGCCACGGGTAGGTCAGTAGCTTGCCCTCGCCCTTGAAATAATATTCGACGTGGCACTGCCCGCAGACCATGCTGCGCATTTCCTGGCGGGACGCAAGCAGGTTCGGGTCGTACTCGCCCTTGCGCCCTTCCCTGCGCCAGCGCTCGATGCTTTGCAGGTGCGGGGCAGGCTCGCTCGACTTTGCGAATTCCTTTATTCCATTCAGGAATCCCGGACGAGTCACGCGGATCGCCATCGACTCCGGGTCGTGGCAGTCCACGCACGCGACCGGATGCTCCACAAGCTTGCGCGCCTCGGCGTAAGGCATCTTGCACACGACTTCGAATCCCTTCATAACCTGGGCGAGCCTGTCGGAATCCGAGACGCCCGCTTCGCGTCCCTTCGCAACGTACGCCGGGATGACCGACGCGTGGCAGTGCAGGCACGCCCCCGGCTGCTTGAACTCGGTGACGCGCTTCGTCTCCTCCTGATCTTGAAGCATATAAGCATGCCCGCGCTCCTCACGGTAGTCCACCCCGAACGGGTAGCCCTTGAAAAGCTCCCGCCAGACCGGGTCTTGGTCGAGCTTCTGGAACGCGTCGCTCCCGCCGTGCTTCGTGCGCTCTATGTCAACCGTGCGCTTGTAGCTGTCGTACTGGCGCGGGAAGTTTTTGCCCCACTCCGCAGGGTCGATCACGTCCTCGGACAGCTCGACCAACTGCACCGCGACCTGCCGCCCCTCGGCCTTGCGCTCGGCGATGTTTTCGCGCAGCATCATCACGCCCACCGTTCCGGCGGCGACGACCGCTATCGTCAGCGCGTAAATCCACAGCGCCACTCCGCCGCGAACACTTCCGTTTCCGTTTTTCCCGCTCATTTGGGTCACCTCACTAGCGCACCGGGCCGTGCCCCACGTCGGCATGGCAGCGCACGCAGTTCAACTCGCCGCCTTTGGCGTGCTCGCGTATCTCGCTCGTGAACTCGCCGTGGCAGCGCACGCAGTTGTGCAACAAAATCCTCTCGTTCTTCTCGCGAATCTTGATCGGCTCGTGGAAGTTCTGAAGCGTGAACGCTTTCGAATGGTGGTAGCCGTTTTCCGCCTTGGTGTAGTACTTGCCGATTAAATCGTGCGGCGTGTGGCAGTCGTTGCACGCCGCGACCGCGTGGTGGCTCGCGTGCTGCCAGCCCTCGTACTGCGGGCGCATGATGTGGCAGTTGACGCACGCCCGGGGATCGTTCGAAAGGTAAGAGTAGCCCTTCGCGTAATAGAACGTGTAGCTCCCCATCCCGGCGAAAACGCCGAGAAGACAGGAGAGCACAAGCCCCGCAACCCCGAATTTGGCCGATGCAAACATATTTGACCGGGCGTCCGGCGAACCGTCCCGGGCGCCGCGAATAATAACCTTTCGGTTAACCGCTGATTTTAAATCTAAGCCCCGACCGGATAATGTGAAGCGGACTACAAGACCTTGCGCGCGCGCGGCGCGGATTGCCTCGACTAACGCGGACTATCGCGGAGTATGGCATTGCGCGCGCTCCCCGCGATCGCGCGTGGTTTTCGGGGGACTTGACGCGGCGTTTTCGCGGGATTCGCGCGGTCTAGAACTGCCTTAGAAACCGCACGTCGTTTTCGAAGAACCAGCGGCTGTCCTCTACCTGGTACAGCATCTGCGTGAGGCGCTCTATGCCCATCCCGAATGCGAAGCCTTGGTAGCTGTCGCTCGGGATGCCCTGGCGGTCAAGCACCGCCGGATGCACCATCCCGCAGCCCATGATCTCCACCCAGCCCGTGCGTTTGCAAGTGGGGCAGCCACCGCCGCCGCAAATCGGACAGGTGACCGCCGCCTCCGCGCCCGGCTCGACGAACGGGAAAAAGTCGGGGCGCAGCCGTAAATTCGCCGACGGGCCGAAGAACTGCCGGGCGAACTCCCGCAGGATGCCGGCCATGTGGGCGAATTTGATGCCGCGGCCCACCATAAGACCTTCTACCTGGCTGAATACGGGCGTATGGGTGCGGTCGGCGCGGTCGCGGCGGTAGGTGACGCCTGGACTGATGATGCGGATGAGCAAATCGTCGCCTTTTTCGATGCGCTCCATCGTGCGGATCTGCACCGGGCTGGTGTGCGTGCGAAGTATCACGTCGCCGTGGATAAAGAACGTATCCATGTTGTCGCGGGCGGGATGGTCGGGCGTAATGTTGAGCGCGTCGAAGTTGTGGTACTCGTCCTCTATTTCCGGGCCGTCCACGACTTCGAACCCCATCGCGATGAAAATTCCGCACACTTTGTTGAGCGCCTGCGTCGTGGGATGCAGCCGTCCGGCAAGCGCGGGCGCGCTTTCGAGCGTGACGTCGAGATATTCTTTCGCGGCGGATGCGAGCGACTTTATTTCGGCCAGCCGCGACTCGAACGCTTTTTCGATTCGCGATTTCGCGGCGTTGATTGCCTGACCGTATGCTTTCTTTTCGTCGGCGGGGACTTCCCTGATGCGCTTCATCGCATCCGACAGCCATCCCGCGGCGGAAAGCGCCTCCGACTGGATAGCGCGAAGCGACACCTCGTCGGAAGCATTGGAAATCCGGGATACGGCGTCCGCAACCCGGGACTCGATGTCGGCCAGGCTGCTCACGGGACGCTCCTAGCCCGCCAGTCCGGATTTGGCCGCGGCCGCGATCTGGTCGAAGATCTCTGGGCGGCGGATCGCAAGCTCGGAAAGCATTTTGCGGTTGAGGCCGATGCCCGCCGTCTTAAGACCGTGCATAAACTGCGAGTAGGACAGCCCCCGCATCCGGGCGCCCGCGTTGATGCGGGCATTCCACAGCCGGTGGAAGTCGCGCTTGCGGCGCTTGCGTCCGACGTAGGCGTAGCGCCACGAATGCCATACGGCCTCGCGTGCGGCTCTGTACAGATTGCCTCTCGCGCCGCGAAATCCCTTTGCGAGGGCTATTATCTTTCTTCTTTTTTTGCGTCCGCCGACGCTTCTTTTCACACGTGCCATTTTCTTACAACCCCGGGCTGATAAGTGTACGGATACGCGCCGTGTCCGCGGGCGCGAACGAGCCCGGCACGCTCAGCCTGCGCTTGCGCGCGCTCGTTTTCTTGCGCAAAAGGTGCCGCTCGCGGGCGTACTTGCGCATGAGTTTGCCCGAGCCGGTCACCTTAACCCGCTTGGCGGTCGCCTTGTGCGTTTTCATCTTTGGCATGTTTCGTATCTCCAGTTTTCACGGGCGCGAGGATGAGATGAATCCTGTTGCCCATAACCGCGGTGCTCTTTCGCTCGACTATCGCGAGTTCTTTTAAATCCTCGCTCACCTTGTCGAGCATGGCCACTCCCAGAGTGCCGGCATAGTCCTTCTCGCGCCCGCGCATGTGGACGTTCAGCTTGACCTTGTGCCCCTCGGAAAGGAAGCGCTTTATGTGCTTCACCTTGGTGTCAAGGTCGTGTTGGCCTATTTTCAGGCGCACCGTGATTTCTTTGAGCTGCTGCGTGCGGTGCGATTCCTTCTGCCGCTTTTTCTGTTTGTACCTGAGCTTGTCAAAGTCCATCAGCTTGCACACGGGCGGGTCCACGTTGGGAGCAACCTCAACGAGGTCCATCTCCCTGCCCTGCGCAAGTTCCAACGCCTGCCCGACGCTCATCACGCCGAGCTGCTCGCCGCTCTCGGAAATGACCCGGACCTGCGGCGCCCGGATCTCCCGGTTTACCCTCTGCTTGCTGATAATTCCTCCGGAACGGCCAAAGGCCGGGGATTTTAACGACAGCCGGCGCCCGTGTCAAGCCGGGAGCCGCAGAATGATAGCATTTTTGGACGCAATTCCGCCACCCGCCTACAGGTATTTATCGAACCAGCCGCTTATCGCCTTGAGGCGCTCGATGCGGCGGTCGGTGCGCCCGCCCCGTGACATCCCGTGCGATTCCTCGGGGAACCGGATCATCTGCGTCGGGACGCCGGCCAGCTTAAGCGCCACGTAAAACTGCTCGCCCTGCTCAATCGGGCAGCGCAGGTCGTTCTCGCTGTGGATGACCAGGCACGGCGTCTTGAAATTCTTCGCGTAAAAGACAGGGCTTTGCTTGGCGTACTTCTTAAGACCTTCCCATGGCGTCGCGCCGCCGAAGTCCTGCTTGAAATGGAATCCGACGTCGCTTGAGCCGAAGAAGCTTATGAAGTTGGACACGCAGCGCTGGGTGACCGCGGCGCGGAATCGGTCTGTGTGGCCGACCGCCCAGCAGGTCATGTAACCGCCGTAGCTGCCGCCGGTGATGCCGAGGCGCTTGGCGTCTATGAACTTGTACCTGCGGACGCAGTGGTCGGCGAAGCTCATCACGTCGTCGAAATCGTGCGTGCCCCACGCTCCGTTGATCGCCGCGACGTGCTTTTTCCCGTAACCCTGCCCACCCCGTGGATTCGAAAACAGCACGATGTATCCCTGTGCGGCGAGATACTGGAACTCGTGAAAGAAGGCGTTCGCGTACTGCAGCTTCGGCCCGCCGTGCACCTCCAAAATGGCCGGATATTTTTTTCCGGGATTGAAATCCGGCGGATAAAGAATCCACCCCTGCAGCCTGCCTCCCTTGCCTTTGAACCAGAAACTTTCCACCTTGCCCAATTTTCGAGAGCCGAGATAATTCCTGTTCGGGAAATAAACGCGCTTGCCCGATGCGCCGTCGCTGGATTCTCCGGCAGCCGGGATTTTTGCGGTGAAATAGCTGCACGGATCGTAATTGTCCGACCAGACATAGTGGATGATACCCTTCGCGAAATCGATTCCGAAACCGAGAAGCACCCCCTCCCCCTCGATGACTGGTTCCGGCGCCGATTTACCGTCCGTCGCGACGCGGTAAAGGTGGGTGCATCCGTTCGTGGACAGATTGAAGTAAACGTGCGCTCCGTCGGGCGACCAGACGTAATCGCAGTTTTCGCCTACTCCGAACGTGTCGTTGACCGACATGTTAAGCGGCACTCGGTCGAGCGATTTGGTTAGACAGACGGTTTTGCCCCCGGCCGTCGGCGTCTTGTAAAGATAGATTCCGTTCGTGCCCCACGGAACGTCTATTCCCTCCTCCCCAGCGTACGCCAGCCACTTTCCGTCCGGGCTTATGGACAGCGCGAACTTCGGCCCGTCGAACGTATCAATTTTGCGCGGCCCCCCCCGTCCGGAGACGGGCATCCGGTATATTTCAATCCGCCGCCATTCGAGATCGGGATCTTTGCTTCTGTTGGAATCGAAATAAATGAACCTTCCGTCCGGGGAAAAAACGACGCTCCCTATCGAATATTTTCCGTCGAGAATCCTTTTGCCTTTTCCCGATTTAAGCGAAATGTAATGAAGCTCGCCGCGCGACTCCGGGTAATATCCCATGCCGTCCATCTTGTACAGAAGCCGGCTTATGACGCGCTTGACGGGCTGCTCCCATCCGGGCTCGCCGCGTTTCTTTTTTTCCTCCCTCGCCTTCGCTTCCGCGTCCTGCGGAACCATCTGAACGATGGCATGCCGGCCGTCCGGCGCGGGATAAAACGCCGCGACGTTGCCTGCGTAATCGGTCAGCCGGCGCGGCTCGCCGCCGTCCACGGGCATCGCATAGAGCTGGCTCTTGTCGCCTCCGCGCTTCGATATGAAATAAATTTCGCGGCCGTCAATCGAGAATTTCGGCGCTCCGTCGGACACATCGCCCCGCGTGAACTGGCGCGGCGCCTTCCCGGCCGCGCCGACGTAAATGTGCTGGTAGCGCTTGTTGTTTTTAAGCGAGCCGTTCTGCGCGAACGCGGCGCGTGCTCCGTCCCGTGACAGGGCGAATCCTGCGATTTGCACGATTTCGTAAAGGTCATCGGTCCCCACAAGCTTCATTCGAGCCACCTCAAAACGCGATTCGCCCCGTCGTCCGGGGCGCGGAAAGGATAGCACAGAGGGGGGGAAAAGAGCGGAAGACGGGATTCGAACCCGCGACCCCAACCTTGGCAAGGTTGTGTTCTACCACTGAACTACTTCCGCCCGGCGCGGCTGGCCGCTTCGGGGAGGCGGATTATAGCAAATGGAAAAGGCGGCTGCAACATCGCGAATACCCCTCATTGCCAAACGGCAATTTGGATATAATTTTCTCATGCTTTCAAAGCATGGAATGCAATCGTACCTGGATGCGGGCAAAGGTCTGCTATCTTACATCCGGGACTACGCCGACCAAACGGAAGTTACGCGCCATTTCGACACGGGAGGCGCATCGCCGGAAGAAGGACAAAACGTGTTGAACAGGTACCGGATTCTGGAGGAGGGCTTTTACATCAGGACTTTTTCAGTGCTTGACGAAATCGCACAAGATGCCCGTTGCTGGCGCATCTATGTAATAGCAAGGCAGGCCGTAAACGCCCTTTTAGATGCCAACCGCAGCCGCCCAATTTTGGACCGGTTGCTTTCTGCCCTGGGGATCGATCAAATGGAGCGAAAAATTAAGATCGCTCGGATGCTGCTGTCTATCGAGGATAGCCACTGGAATATCCTTCTCGAAGCCAAAAGATTCTGGCCGCAAGTGGCCTACGAAGCTCCTCCCGCAATGGATAGGGATTTCATCAAAAGGCTATTCACCGCGATGCTCGAAATCTACATCGAGTCAGGCGCGGCGATAGGACTGCAAGCAGTTGTGAGCCGCTAAATCGAATATCGGAAAAGTTATCCACATCCTCAACACATGTCCGGCGCGCGCGGGGTATATAACGCAATGCGGCCGTTCCCGCGGCGCATGAACGCATTAAGACCGGCCGTATTGATTTTTGGGGATTGCTTTGGAACCATTGCAAAACAAGTTTCACATCGCCGACGGCGCGGCGGTGATTTCGCCTGACGGGAAGCTGCTCCTTGCCGGGCGCACGGCGCGCTCGCTTATTGACGAGTTCGGCTCGCCGCTGATCGTGATGCTGGAGGACGTGATACGCCGGCGCTGCCGGGAGTACCGCGAGCGCATCGAGATTTATCCCCGGTCGCGGGTGTACTACGCGTCGAAGGCGTTTTTGACGACGGGATTCTGCAGGCTGATCCAGCAGGAAGGGCTGGGGCTGGACGTGGTGTCGGCGGGCGAGCTGCACACGGCGATGGCCGCGGGGTTCCCGCCGGAAATGGTGCTGCTGCATGGCAATGCAAAGACGCTGGAAGAGCTTTCGCTCGCGCTGGAGTACGGCGTAGGACGCATCGTCATTGACAATCTGGCGGAGATAGACCGGCTGGCGGAGATGACCGCGAAGACGGGGCGCAGTCAGAAAGTGTTCATCCGGGTGACACCCGGCGTCAAGCCGCACACGCACAAGTACGTGCAGACGGGCCAGGTGGACTCGAAATTCGGGTTCAACCTGGAGGGCGGCGCGGCGGAGGAGGCGGCGCGGCGGGTGATGGAAATACCGGGCCTGGAGTTCGTCGGAATACACTGCCATATAGGGTCGCAGATTTTCGAGTACGAGATATTCAGCGTGGCGGCGCGGCTGATGATGGAGTTCTACGCGTTCTGCAGGAACTCGCTCGGCGCGCCGCTGGACGAGATAAACATGGGGGGGGGGCTTGGAATCAAGTACATGCCGGACGACGCGCCGCCGCGGGTGACGGATCATCTGGAGCGGCTTGTGCGCACGATTAAGGAAGACGCGGAAGAGTACGGCGTGCCGCTGCCCGTGCTGTGCGACGAGCCGGGGCGCTCGATAGTGGGCGAGGCGGGGATAACGCTGTACACGGTCGAAAGCGTGAAGAAGATACCGGGGGTGCGCAACTACGCGAGCGTGGACGGCGGGATGACGGACAACCCGCGCCATGCTCTTTACGGCGCCCGCCACCATGTGATGCTTGCGGAGCGGGCGAACGAGCAGGCGACGGGCGCGTGGTCGATATCCGGAAAGTGCTGCGAGTCGGGCGACATGCTGGCGACGGACGCGCCGCTGCCCGAGCCCCTTCCGGGCGACATCCTGGCGATGCTTTCGACCGGCGCGTACACGTACAGCATGGCCAGCAACTACAACCGCGTGCCGCGTCCTGCGGTGGTGCTGGCGGGCGCGAACGGCGTCGCGTTGCTTGCGAGGCGCGAGACGCCCGCCGACATCGTGGAATTGGACGAGATACCGGAGTGGCTGAAAAAAGCCGCGGGCGCGTAGGCCGAGGCTATAAGGAATGGAAAAATCGGGCGGGGGAGATTTGAACTCCCGACCTCAGCGTCCCGAACGCTGCGCTCCAACCGGGCTGGCCGCCGCCCGACGGCGGGGACGGGATTCAATCACAGAGCCGCCCGCCGCGCAAAGGCGATTGAATGATACCCGCAATTGAATCCTCCGGCCGTATCTGGCCGCGGCTGCGCCAACGATTTCCGGCCGACGTTGCGAAATCCAAAACCCGGGGGTACAATTTATTCGACCGGTAGTTCCGCCCAGCGTTGACCTTTCAAGCTGGAGGTATATAAAATGGTTTCATCGTTCATGTCGGCTCTCGCTTGCCGTCGGGGTTCTGCGTACTCATTCGTTTTCGTTTTGCTCCTTTCCCTGGCGGTTTTATCCTGCGGCAGGTCGGGCGGCAGGCCCGCGGCCTCGCCGTCCCCGGATGCGGCTCCGCCCGCCTCGTCTCCCGTCGAAATCGCGCGAAATTTGGGAATCCCCGATGCGGAAGATTTATCGCGCAAAGATGC
>JABRWB010000052.1 GCA_039961635.1 bacterium | reverse complement strand
GTCGGGCGACGAATGCCCTCCGGAAGTCCTGGGCGCGGAAAGCTCGGTTGTCACCACCTGGCGCAAGCTGGACATCGTTCATTACGCAATGGAAGCGCCGCCCGGAAACCACCTTTGGCCTCCACCAACCAGTATTCCTGACCTAAGCTACAATTGCAAAAAACCTCAATATGGGGATTGTAGACTCATAAGCTCATTTTCTGAATCGGGTCATTTGTTCAGCCTTAATGGATTTCTAGATGATTGTTATGTTTGGGCACCAGCAATTGAGCAGAATCTAGGAAAGCCTTTTCGCCACTTTGTTACCTACGACTTTCATATTACAGGTGATCCTGATCCGCTCGGATTTCTAACATACGCAATGCCCTTGATGCAGGATTACGACTCCGATTCTTCCACAGAGGCTTACATTTGGGGCGTCGACATTATTAAGGATGACTTTGACGCGTATATGGGCGTTACATCTGCCCAAGGCCACCCCATAAGCGTCTTATCAGTTCCATTTATTAAATACCGGGTGGATGTTTCGGACCGATGGTATCCGGGACTTAACACCTATGATTACGCGCTTTTAAAGACGCTTTGCCACGAAACCACCCACCTACTGCAATACGACCCATTTGAGCGGACTACCTGGTGTCCCGAAGAAGACAGTGTAGAAAACGACATAATGCGTCAAGGCCTTCCTTGGCACGACATTTATTTGGATAATGGCGTGAAGGATGGTATTTATGACTGCGGAGTGAAAATCCCACTTTGGGTATCTTACGATCGCATGAAGTACTCTCGAATGCCTACGGCATCGAGATATCATTAGGAGGTTACTGCAATGTTTTTGTTAGCGGCAATTATACCCCTTGCAATTCTTCTTCAGTGTGAGACTCCTACTCCAGACCAGGCTGCATTTGATATAATGGCATCAATTACAAGAAGCATGGTTTTGGCTCCAGAGGAGCTTGCCTCTGTGGACGCCGAAATCACCGTTGTATACGTGCGAAATGTAGAACATGGCAGGAAGTATTCTATCGTGCTGCTTAAAAATGGCTTGTTGGATAAAGTCGACGCATTCACAGGCGATGGTCATCCTTGGCTTAAACGCTCGACGCGACAACTTAAAAACGCCGATGCTCAGCGATTATTTCAGGCTATTTTAGACAGCAAGGTATTTACGGCCGAGAAAGTCGCGGAGGCATCATCCCCTTGGGCAGAGGAAACGATTATCTTTAAGATTAGGATTGCTGACACGAAGTTCTACAGAATTTGGAACAGCCTGCCATATTCTGATCGTGACCAAGAAGCCTATAGAAAATTGGTAACCGCGGCTCTGCAAACCGCGGCGAACACATGGGATTCGGAAGTTCAAATAATTGGCCCCGAGGTTTACGAAGTAGTAGGTGGGTTGGTTGCAAGAGGAGATTATTGATGCACGATAAAACCCATGGGCAAAACCCGCACCGCCCGGAAAGCCGGCTGGGGGCTGGAGGGCTCAAGCGACATCGAGATTGTGGACTCGATGAGCCGGGTGTACTGCACGCTGCCCAGCCAGCAGGCCCTCGTCCGGTTCCCGCTGCCGTAGGTTTTCGGGAGTGCGCCGGGTTGCCGGCGCTTTGCGGTAAAAAACCGGCGGCCGCGGCGTGAACGCCGCGCTCCTTGGAATCAATCCTTCAACGCTCAACCACCTACTCCAATCAGCTCCCAAAGCTTAACTCCCGACTCTCTTCCCTCAACCCCCAGTGCACAACTTCCAGCTTCCAACGCTCAAAGGGTGGTTGCCGGCCTTTCCCGCAATTGACCTTGGCGTCCCCGCGGTTCGGTTTCCCCGCCGGGACGGCCGTGCTGCCTTCTGCCCCGCGTCGCGCAATTTGGCATAGGTCCGGCATAGGTACGGCGGCCCGAACCCGCGCACAAAGCGGCGGCGGTTGCGGCGGCCTGTTTGGCGGCCGGATGCGCGCGCAATCCAAGCCTCATTCCGCGTCGATTCCCGCCATGGTGCGCGGCCGCGTTACCGGCCGCGTAACCTATAATCCCCCCGTGGATCCGATCGACGGCACGCGCTGGTGCCCGCGCGACACCGCGATAAACAAGACCTGGCGGTACTGCGTGGACTGCGAGCCGCGCAGGAAGGCCGGCCGCTGCCCGTACATGTGGCTCTACTGGCAGAAAAAAAGCGAGGGCGAATCCGAGGCGAGCGCCCTCGAAACATATGAACGTATCTGCGACAAATGCGGTAACAGGCTGTCATTCCACCACGCGCTGATCCACCTTTTGAACGCGCGCGGCTACCGCGAAATGAAGGTCGCATTCGACCACAAGCGCGCCGTCGCCCATTTCGAAAGCTGCCCGTACTGCTTTTCCGGCGTCGGGTGGTTTCCCGGCAAGCCGCCGCCGGAGGTGGAGATTCCGGACGAGGAAAAGTCCAAATCCGAGCAGAAGGAGCGGATAGCGAGGCTCCTCGGAACCCCGAAAGAGGATGCGGAAACGAGAAGCCGCAAGATCGCGGGCTCGCTGGCGCGCAGGCCGGACGTGGACGTGGGGCTGTTCGAGTACATCGAATACGAGGGCGCGGATATGACGCCCGCAGAGTTGCGCGCGAGGCGCGAGGCCGCGTACGACAAGCGGCTGGCCGACGCGGCGCGGCTCGAGCGGCCGGAAATAGTCTACCCGCGCGAGTTCGACCTGCCGGGCGAAGCGTCCGATGGCGGGGAAGATGCGCCGGAAATCGCGAGCGAGCCGGAGGGGATCGAATTCAGGTTCCACGAATTGGAAGCGCCCGCGGTCGCGGATGACGAAAACCGCGACGCGGACGCGCTCGAATTCGACTGGGAGGACGAGCCGGAGCCGCGCATCGAGGGCGTGCCGCGCTGCCCGAACCACGATTACCGGAACGCAGACCGGGAGTGCCCGCTGTGCCATCGCCGGATGTGCCGCAAGTGCATGGCGCTCGTAAAGGGCGTGTACGCGTGCCGGGACTGCTTCGACTCGTACCTTATCCGCAATGCGTACGAAATTCCGAAGGACTGGGCGAAGCATCCGCAGGTGGATCTGCGGCCGACTCCTGTCCGCGCGGGCGCGCGGCGGTACGGGCTGGTGCGGATAGACTACGAGGGCGTTCCCGCACGCCCGGGGCACAGGCTTCTGGCGCATATTGTGGACGCGGCGCTGGCCGCAGCGGTTGCGGGGCTTTTGCAGCTTGCGTTTTTGCATCCGCTGCGCGGACTCGCGCAAAGCTTCGGAAACGCTGTGGACTGGATCGCGCGGCGCTCGGGCAATCTCGATTTCGCCGGGCTTGATCCGGGCGAAGCGCTGGCGAAGCTGTGCGGATTGGGGGGATTGCTTGAGCGCGGATTTACTCCGCAGGCTATCTGGTGGCTGGTCGGGCTGCCGGCGATCGCGTGGATATTCATCGGGCTTGCGCCGGTGTTCTCCGGGCGCAGCGCGGGCCAGCGCGCGTGCAACATCGCGCCGGTGGACGACTCCGGGCGCTCGCCGGATCTGCGTCCGCGGATCGCGCGCGCGCTGTTCGCGGTTTTGGGAATCGCGTCCGCGGGGGTGCTGGCGCTGGTTTCGTACGTATGGGGGCCGGGCGAGGCGTACGGACTCGCGGACAGGCTCACCGGAACGCGCGTCGTGACTTACCGCGGCGACAACGCGTACCCGCCCGCAGGGGATTTTATGGTTCGAATCGCGGCCGCAGGTGCAACCAACAAAACTGGCGAGGAAATTCCTTGAGACATAAGTTTTCGAACAGACCGAATGCGCGCGGCGAGGTGGAGCACGATTGCGGTGGAGGGATGGTTGTCCGGCGCAATCCCGACGGAAATCCCGAAGCGCTGCTTATCCGAGTGATCCGCTCGGACGGACGGGAGGAGTGGCTGCTTCCGAAAGGGCATCTGGATCCGGGAGAGAGTCCGGAGGCCGCGGCGCTGCGCGAAGTTTGCGAAGAAACGGGAATCGCGCCGGAGCGGCTGCGCCCGCTCGGCGAAATCGGCGACGTGAAGTACACATTCGGGGAAAAAGGCGGCCCGCCGCACAGAAAGGCGATCAAGTTTTATCTTTACGAGTTTATGCCCGGGCCGGATGTTGCCGGCATCCCCGATAACGAACACGCGGCGGACGAGGGTATAGCCGAAATCCGGTTCGCGGAGCCAACCGAAGCGGCCAAGCTGCTGACATACGCCGAATACCGGCGGATCGCAGCCACAGGATTCGAAATTTACGAAAAAACCGCCCGCTGATAGAAAAGGGAAGCCCTGGGTATAATTAAATGTCTTCCCACTTCCGGGGGTGCGGGTCATGAAGGGTATTTCGCGTGTTGCGGTTGTCGTTTTGGCGGTTTTTACGGGATTTGTGCTCGCCTGCGGGCGCGGCGGCGGGCCGTCCGGCTACGGCCTGCGTATTGCTTCGCCCGGCGGCGAATTCACGCTAGCTCCGCTCGGATACGGCGATCCCGATCCTTCCCAGCGCGGCAGCCTTTCGCTTGAAGTGACCGAAACATCGGGCGGAAACAAGCTCGTGGCGGTCGCAGTCGAGGGCGCGAAAGGCTACAAAAGCGCGCTTTTCCACCTGGAATACGACGCATCGCGGTTTTCTCCCGTTTCGGTCAAGGACGCGGGATTTCTTCCCGGTGCGCTCTTCCTGGGCGTGACGGATTATCCGGGAGTCGTCGCGGTCGGCGCGGTGATTCCGCGGCCCATGGAATCCGAAGGCGCATCCGGAAGCGGACGCATCGCGGAGATTGAATTCGCTCCGCGTCCATTCGAGGCGGCGCGCAAAACAAGCGGCGCTCCCAAAAACGAAGAAAACAAAATCACAACTGCCTCGGTCTACGACAACACTGCGGAGGCGACCTGCACGATCACCTTCATCGAGCGCAATCAGGGCGATTACGATTTGAACGGCGAAGTATCGGTCGCCGACATTACGCCCGTCGCGCTGCACTATCTTGAAACGACTTCGTCCGGCAATCCTGCGACGGATCCGATCGCTGTCATTGACGGCGACGGCAACGGCGAAATAGGCGTAAGCGACATAACTCCGATAGCGGTCAATTATTTGAACTCGCTGGACGGGTATGCCGTGCGCTGGGGAATCGACGACGGAAGCGGCAACGTGACGGATATGGGGGATATTCCCTTCCCGAGCAATCCGGAGTTTCCGTTCACGATAAACCGTCCCGCGGTCGGCGACGGCCTGCGCCCGCGCTACCAGGTGACGCACAGGTACGGCTTGGAGGCCGCATTTACCGGAAGCGACGCGACGAATCTTAGATATTGGATCCGCCCGTGCTCCGGCGGCGAGTACGGCATCGAAGGCGGGCCGTTTTCAACCTCGACCAATCCGGGCGGAGATACGGCTCCGCCGACCTGGCTGTCCGGGCTGGGAATCATCGCGGGGAATTACAATATCGGCAACACCGAAATAAACATCACGTTCGGCGAGGCGACGGACGCGGACAGTCCGCCCGTGTCGTACTGGGTGTACTGGCAAGTCGGAGAAACGCTGGATTATGCGGACGCCCGCGCAAGCGGACGCGTGTTCGAAGTTGATGTTACAGGACAGTCAAGCCCATTTAACTATACGATAACGGATTCGGACGGTGCCGCGATCGGCGAGACGCTCTCAATCGGCGTCCACGCGCGCGACAGCGCGGTTCCCCCAAACGAAACGCCGGAATACAATCCGCATCCGCTGCATCCGGGCGGTGCGGATTGGCTTGTCGTGGAGCCTGGAAGCGGCGCCGGCGACGTGCCGCCCACGTGGTTGCTCACGATAGGAATCACCGAGGCGGATCCGGGAGATCAGGCCGTCAATGTGGGCTGGGGGCTTGCCTACCACTCCGAAGGAGAACCAAGCTACGAGGTGTATTGGGCCGAGGGAGACCTGACCGGCAGCCCTCTCCAGCTTTTCACGAGCGGGAATCACACGAACGTCGCGGGCGCGACGTCCTATCGCGTGACCGGCCTGACGAATGACCAGATTTACAGCTTCGGCGTAAAGGCGGTTTCGCCCCGCGGACTGGAGGATCAAAACCTGAAAGTGCTTACCGCCACGCCCGCGGAAGGCGTATTTCCGTTCCAGGTGCCGGAGTTTGACACGATTTGGGATTGTGGAGTTATTTCCAATGACAGTGACATCGTATTGACCCCTATCGATAATGCCCCTGTAATTGCATACACGATGGGTCCCGCGAATCGACTGGCTTTATGCTATTACGATGGTTTTGACTGGGTGCACGAAGTTATTTCTGAAAACGGTCGCTTCGATCATCCCAGCATTGAGATTCGCGGAGATACATTGCTTGTTAGCGCTTACAATCGCGCAGCGCAAGCTCTTGAAGTTTATACCGGAGATGTAAATGCGCAGAATTGGCAACTTGATGTTGTAGACAGTTCTGGATATGACGGCAAAGGGTTTGAGTTTTGCTGGACATCAACAATGGAGTATTTCGAACCCACCGACACAATAGGCATAGTATATAATGCGGGGGTTGGAACGCATCTGTACAATGACTCCGAAAGCGTTCTTAAATACGCTTTTAAGTCGGGGAGCGATTCGTGGACTACTGAAACGATTCAAACCAGCGAAGGCATGCTATACAACAGCCCGGGGGCAAGCTTCGTGTTTACCCCGGATGGAATTCCGAGCGTTGCGTACGATTACGGCAATTTTGATCCTTCACCAATGCCTCATCCAATTTACAAAGCCTATGTATATTACGGTATTAGGGATAGTGGTGAATGGACGGTTGAAAAGGTGCCAGGCGACTGGATGGCAAACCAGGCAATATTCCTAACTTACAATACGGTTACTGAAATGCCGTTTATTGCAATGGGGCGAGACAGGGATGTATACCTTGGGTTTGGCCAAAGCGTACCCATAAATGATGCTGTTGTCGCGTGGAAGGATGCGGAAGGCAATTGGCAGGATCAGGTTTTGGCCGAGGGAGATGCCCTGTGGGATGGCGCGTTTGTAATCACCACCGACTTTGAGGGGCCGGATCCGGTTATTTGCTTCAACAAAGCGGGCCAGGGATTTTTCTATTACTCTTATGTTCATGCAGTTGTGGATTATTCTGAAGCGCAGGCTGCCGTTGACGCCAAAAGCTATCTTACGAGAAGTACGTTTAATGGCATTGCGTGGACGGCTCCCGAGCGACTTCAAGAGGACCCATACTTGGGATGCAGTGCAATAAACTTGGCAATTGACATCACCGAGGCGCGGCTATCCTTTCAGGAAATTGGAGTGCTGGATTACGCACCATATTACAACCAATTTCCCGAAGGTGAATTGGTCTACTGGCAGTTTTAGAGAATCTCTACTCCTCCTCCCCTCCGCCGTTCCTCATCCCGAAGAGGAGTTCAAGTTGCGCGGCGCGCTCGGCGGCAACCGCTTCGTCGTCGCCGTCCGGGTCGGGCGCTTCGCCGGGATCGAACACGGCCTGCCAGGTCGCTGGCTTCTCCGATTTACGCGCGCCTTCCGCTTCCCCGCCAAGCGTCTCGGGGTCACCCAGCATCTCGGTCAGCGTCGCCTCGATCGCGCGCTTGTGCCTGCCTTCCTTGCAGAAGTTGCGTACGAGATTGGAATCCGCCGGAAACGCGAGATATAAAACGCCGGGGCGAAGAAGAATCGGCGTTACGCCGCTGTCCTCGTGAATCAGGCAATATGTGGAAAAGTAATTCTTACGCAGCGCGGCGAGCGTTTTTTTCCAGCGGTCGGCCGGGAATGCGGTGAGCCCCGAGGGAAGCCTGGACCTGTCCGCCGATTTGAGCTTGACGCGCTTGGGGGGGGGCGGCGCGGCAGGCGCGGGCTCGGCGAAAGTGACGGGCGCATCCGCGGGATGCCCGTAATCGTCATGCTCCACCGGAATCAGGATTTCGTCCGAATCCGGCGGGGGAGGGGGCGGCTCCGAGACGGATGAATCGGAGGAAGGTTGCAATGCCGGGCGCGGTTCCGCGGCCGCGCGCGCTGATGCGTCGCCGCTAAAAGGGGGCGTTCCCGCGCCCTGCGCGGGCGGGCCTTGCGGCTCGCCGCTTTTCATTTTGCCGCCGCGCAGCTCTTCCAAAATCGCCCGCGGCCCGTACGATCCCGCCGCCGCGGGCTTGGGAGGCGGTTGCGGCGCGGGCGCGGATTCATCGTCCGCCGGAATAGGCTCGCCGGCCGGTTCGGATTCGGCGGAAAACCTCTCGGGACGCGGCGCGGCTGGCGCGGCCGCCTTTTGCGCGCTTTCCTGGAATCTGTAAGTGCCCGCGTTCTCCGGGCCGGGCAGTTCGTATACGCGCGCGCCTTCGATTATCGCCGCGAGCTTGAAAAGCGTCAGCTCGACGAGGCCGACCGGATGGTTGCTGCGGCGCAGAAGCCCGAGAGCGTCCCAAATCGCCTCGACGCAAAGCAAAAGCCGCTCTCGCGGCACCGTTTCGAGCATCAATAAAAGCTCGTCGTCGTCGCCTTCGCGCAGATATCCGTCGCGCAGCTTGCCGTAAAGCAGCCGCAGGAAATGCTCCGGATCGCGGCCCTCCGCCACGGCCTCGCGGAAGTGCTCCACAAGCTGTTGAAGGTTGCCGCCGACAAGCTCGCGCACGAGCTCGGTGACGGCTTTCGGATGCGACAATCCGAAAAGTTCGCGGATGTGAAGCGGCGTTATCTCCTCCTCGCCCGCGATGATGAGCTGGTCGAGCAGGCTTATCGCGTCGCGCGCGCTGCCCTCGGCAAGCTCCGCGAGAAGCATCGCCGCGTCGTCGGACAGCGCCTGGTTTTCTTTCTTTGCAATCGAAATCAGGTGGTCGGCAAGCTCGCGGAACGGAATGCGGTGAAACTCGAATCGCAGGCAGCGGGAGAGGATCGTTATCGGAAGCTTGTCCGGCTCGGTGGTGGCGAGGACGAAGATCGCATGCGAGGGCGGCTCCTCCAGCGTTTTCAGGAGCGCGTTGAAGCCGTGCGTCGAAATCATGTGGACTTCGTCGATTATGTAGACCTTGTAGCGAAGCTCCTGCGGGACGAACTGGACGCCGCGGCGCAGCTCTTCGATGGATTCGACCCCGCGGTTGGACGCCGCGTCCATTTCGATGACGTCGGGCGAGCGCCCCTCGGCGATGGAAGTGCACACATGGCAGCCGCCGCATGGTTCTCCGTCGCGGGCGTCGGGGCAGTTCAGCGCCTTGGCGAAGATGCGCGCGACGCTGGTCTTGCCGGTGCCGCGCGGCCCGCTCATCAGGTACGCGTGGGCGATGCGGCCGCGGGAAAGCGCGCCCCGCAGGACGCGGATGACGTGCTTCTGGCCCACGACCTCCGAAAACGTCTGGCTGCGGTACTTGCGGTAAAGCGTCTGGTAGCCCACGACGCGATTATAGGGCAGGGCGGGCGGCTGGGCAAACGCGCGCGGATGCGCCCGGAATGGTGTTACAATCACGCGCTTTTCGGAGGGCCGGCAGGTGAAGATTCGTGCAATTCAGTTTCTGGAGGATCGCGTAGCCGAGTTCAAGGAACTCGCGCCCGCGGCCGTCCAGGAGCTGGTTGCAAGCTGGGAATTCTGCTGGGTGGATATTGACATTACCGGAGCCAAAGAGAGCGAAGTCAAGGATTTGCTGGAGGAAAAGCTGGAGTTCCACCCCCTTACCGTCGAGGACTGCTACTCGTCCCAGCCGTACACGCCCAAAGCCGACGACTACGAGGACTACCAGTTTTACATCTTCCACTATTTCACGATCAACCAGCGGACGGGAGAGGTGGAGGCGCGCGAGCTGAACGTGTACGTCGGCCGCAATTACGTGATTACGGTTCACAGAAGCGAGCTTGCGGAGTTCAAGGAGCACATGCTGCCGGTGCCGGAGTACCTTCAGACTACGAGCGAAAAGCCGGTGATGTTCCTTCACCATCTGTTGGACATCATCGTGGACGCGTACATTTCCGAGCTGACGCACGTGCAGCTGTTGGCCGACAGAATAGAGGAAATGATTCTCGCGGGGCGCGGCATTCAGAGCCGGATGCGCGAGCGCGAGCTTATGCGCAACATTCTGACGCTGCGCCAGTCGCTGAACGTGATGCGCCGCTCGATACTGCCGGAACGCGCGATAGTGCACGGGATAATGCGCAAGCAGCATCCCGAAGAGGAAGAGGAAGAGGCCGAGGCCGTACGCTACCTCTCCGACCTGATCGACCAGCTGGAGCGCTCCCTGGATATTCTGGAGCACGAGCGCGACGCGCTGGCGAACCTGATGGATTTGCACATCACGCTGGTTTCAAACCGGACGAACGAGATAATCAGGATACTGACGATCATCACCGTAATCCTGATGCCGCTGAATTTGATTGCGGGAATTTACGGGATGAATTTCAAGTATATGCCGGAGATAATGCACCCTGCGGGATACCCGATGGTGCTGCTGCTGATGGGCGGAATCGCAGCCGTTCTGCTTTACTTCTTCAGGAAACGCGGCTGGATTTGATTGCTTGGCAGGTTTTAATTAAAGCTCGCTCCCGGCCGGAACAACCGTAATTTGCTTCGTCTGAACGCCTGACGCGCTTTCCACACGGATGGTCCAAGTGCCGTCAGTGCTGAATGTCAGCACTTCGCCTTTGATTAGCGGCTCCGGAGGGGCGCCGCCGGAAGAGGACTTGCTGTCGCGGAACAACGGGGAAACGGTTACGGTAAAGCTCGTCGCATCCCAAGTGACCTGACTTCCGACGAACACCTGGTTGGACTTGGAAAACTCGAGCCGCATCGTCACGACGAACGGATTGCCGACGTGGATGGGATCGGAAGTGTAGACGACCGACGTGACGGTGGCGGGGTAAGGTTCTCCCGCCCACTTGCCGCCGCCGCCGCACGAAACGGCTGCGAGCAAAGAAAACAAGATCAAAATTGCCGAAATCGACTTCATTCCGGGGCGATTGTATCAATATTTGTATCAGTCCTTACGATCCGACGGGAACCGGGGCCTCCCACCGAATCGCAATCTTGTTATACCCACGCGGTGTCGTAATAAAACGCTCAAAACGCGTTTTTGTGTAAGGCTTGAAAGGCGCGATGTTATAATCCGCGTGCCTTAAGGAGCGCCTGATGTACGATTATTTGAAAGAAACCGACCCTGAAATCTACCAAGCCGTAGTCGACGAGGCCCACCGCGAGCATGCCAAGCTGGAGCTCATTGCCAGCGAAAATTTTGTTCCATACGCCGTTCTGGAGGCTCTCGGACAGCCGATGCAGAACAAGTACGCCGAGGGCTACCCCGGAAAACGCTACTACGGCGGCTGCGAGTTCGTGGACGTGGCCGAAAAGCTTGCGCGCAAGCGCGCGAAGGCGCTGTTCGGAGCGGAGCACGCCAACGTCCAGCCGCACTCCGGAGCGCAGGCGAACACCGCCGCGTACATGGCGTTTCTTTCCGCGGGCGACAAGATTATGGGGATGGATCTTTCCCACGGCGGCCACCTTACGCACGGCCACCCGCTGAACTTCAGCGGGATTTATTTCCAAGTCGTCTCATACGGCGTGGACAAGGAAACCGAGCAGATCAACTATTTCACGCTTGCGGAGCAGGCCGCCGCGGAAAAGCCGAAAATGCTCGTCGTCGGAGCGAGCGCCTACCCGCGCAAAATCGATTTCGCGCGGATGAGGGAGATTGCCGACAGCGTCGGCGCCTATTTGATGACCGACATCGCGCACTGGGCGGGATTGATTGTCGCGGGACTGTATCCCACTCCCGTGCCGCATGCGCATGTCGTAACCAGCACCGTGCACAAAACTCTGCGCGGGCCGAGGAGCGGGCTGATACTTTGCCCTGAAGAATACAAGGCGCAGATTGACAAGGCGGTTTTTCCCGGCGTCCAAGGCGGGCCGATGATGCACGCGATCGCCGCGAAGGCGGTTTGCTTCAAATTGGCGGGAACCGAGGAGTTCAAGGTTTACCAGCGGCGGGTGCTCGAAAACGCGCAGGCGCTTTCGTCGAGCCTCGCCGCCAAGGGATTCCGCATCGTTTCGGGCGGAACGGACTGCCATCTTGTCCTCGTGGACGTGAAATCCAAGGGGCTGACCGGCAAGCAAGCCGAGGAACGTTTGGACTCCGTGGGAATAACGGTCAACAAGAACACGATTCCATTCGACACCGAGAAGCCGTTCATCGCAAGCGGAATAAGGATAGGCTCGCCGGCGCTGACCACGCGAGGAATGGGAGAGGCGGAGATGCACGAAATCGGCGAGCTGATCGCGGCGACGCTGCTTGCGGATGAAGGTTCGGCAGATCTGGATTCCGTGCGGGGCAAAGTCGCGCAGCTTTGCGACAGATATCCGCTTTACCCCGAAATCTGGCAAGGGGAAACTTTGACGGCCGCGGGATAGCGCCGCACCACCAATCGGCTTGTGATTTCGGCGCAAATTTCCGGCCTTCAAATTCCGCGCCGCCTTTTCGGAAAGGCACAGTCCGGTATAATGGCTTGGTAGACATCCTTCCACCGGAGGTTTCCGTATGATCTGGGCCGACAAGCTTTTTTCCGACCGCGCCAAGAATGTAAAGCGATCCGAAATACGAGAGCTCCTGAAGTTGACGACCAAGCCGGGCGTGATCAGCTTCGCGGGCGGATTGCCTCATCCCGACACGATCAACCAGGAATTGATGAGGACGCTTGTAGATCATGTCGTGGACCAGCACGACGATACGGCGCTGCAGTACGGCCCCACCGAAGGACATCCCGAACTGATCAGGGAATTGATCAAGTACCACAAGGCATACGACGGGATTGACGTGACCGCGGAGAATATTCTCGTCACCTCCGCGGCGCAGCAGGCGATAGAGCTGACGGCAAAGGCGTTTCTGGACGCCGGCGACAAGGTGATATGCGAGCGGCCTACGTATCTTGGATTCCTCCAGGCGGCGCGCGGCTTCCGCGGCGAGTTCATCGGCGTGGACATGGACATGGCCGACGGAATCGTAATCGAGCAGGTCGAGGACGCGCTTAAGAATCGGAACGGAAGAATCAAGTACATTTATTTAGTTCCCGATTTCCAGAATCCCGCGGGAGTCACGACTTCGCTTGAAAAGCGCAAAAAGCTGATCGAGCTGGCCCGCGAGCACGGAATCGTAGTCGTGGAAGACAGCCCTTACCGCAAACTGCGCTACTCGGGAGAAGATTTGCCTTCGATGCTTTCGCTGGACGAGAGGCGGGATACGGTCGTCACGCTTCACACGTTCAGCAAGATATTCGCTCCGGGTTTGCGGTTGGGATGGGTGACCGGCCCGGTGGAAATAATAGAAAAACTCACCATCCTGAAGCAGCCGGCCGACCTTTGCACCAGTCCGTTCGTTCAGTTTCTGGCGGGGCACTATCTTGGCGGAGGCCACCTGGACAAGCAGCTCGAATTCATCGTCAAGTTTTACCGCCCGAAGCAGGAAGCGCTTCTGGAGGCGTTCGAGCGGGAACTCGGCGATATTCCCGGTACGCACTGGACAAAACCCGACGGCGGAATGTTTTCCTGGCTGACTTTTCCGAAGGGAATCGACGCGACGGAGCTTTTCAAGGTTACGATCGAGCGCAACCTTGCATTCGTCATCGGCGCGGCGTTCGACTGCTACGGCGAGCGCAACGAAGCGGGGCGCATCAACTTCAGCTATCCGACGATCGAGCAGATCCACGAAGGCTCGAAGATTCTCGGTAAATGCTTGAAAGAAATGGTCGCGGGCAAATCCGGCGCGGCGGCAGGATAGCAATCGTTAATAGCTGAACCTGTCAATCTTCACTTTTCCTCTGAAGATGTAATAAATAATCGAGGTGTACGCCAGGACGATGGGCATGCCGACGGCCGCAATCACGAGCATTATTCCAAGCGTTTTTTCCGAGCTGGCCGCGTTGTATATCGTCAGGCTGTATTCGGGGTCGAGCGACGACAGGATCATGTCCGGGAAAACCGCGATACCGAAAAGGAACACCATCGCCGCGATCGTGCAGGCGCTGCTTACGAACGCCCAGCCGGGCTTGTCAAAGTGGATGCACCTGGGAATATTCGCTATCGCGAGCGCTGTGAGCGCGACGACGATCCACGCCCAGGGGAAATGCGTGAAGTTGTAAAGCGCGGTTGGAACATGGATTAGAGTCACCGCCGTTGTTGTCGCGAAGAAGAGAAGGAAAACGAAAAACGCGCGCCAAATCCAGCGCCGCACGCGCATTTGAAGCGCGCCCTCCGTTTTGAGATACAGATAAATCGCGCCGTGCATCGCGAAAAGCGACACCGTGAACAGCCCGACAAGCAAGGCGTAAGGCCGCAGCAGGTCGAGCATCGTCCCTTCGTACTCGAAGCCCGGACCAATAGGGATTCCCAGCATCATGTTTCCGACCGCGACGCCGAACAAAAGCGTCGCGACCAAGCTCGCGGCGAAGAACGCGCGATCGAACGTCTTCCTCCACCAGGTCATATTTTCCTTGCTGCGGAATTCCATCGCCACCGCGCGGAATATAAGCGCGAACAAAAGAATCATGAAAGGAATGTAGAATCCCGAAAAAGCGGTTGCATAAGCTTCCGGAAACGCCGCGAAAAGCGCGCCGCCGAATGTAACCAGCCACACTTCGTTGCCGTCCCACACCGGGCCGATAGCGTTCATGAATATCCTGCGCTCGGTGTCGCCTTTGGCGAACAAGTGAAGGATGCCGACGCCCAGGTCGAATCCGTCCAAAATCGCGTATCCGGTCAACAAAACGCCGAGCAGCACGAACCAGATAAGATTAAGGTCAAGGTTCATTAACCTTTTCCTCCTTCCGGCGATGCTTCAAGATACGGTGGAATCGCCTCCGGCATGTACGGCCCGGTTTCCTCCGGCCCTTCGAACACCCCTGGCCCGGCCTTTATCCTCCTGTCCAGAACGTAAATGTAAAGCGCGAGGAGAATCGCGTAAAGAATGGAAAATATGATTATCGACGCAAGCACGTCGCCTCCCGCGACGGAAACGGAAAACGCCTCGTCGGTGCGGAGCAGGCCATGAACCGCCCATGGCTGGCGCCCGACTTCCGCGGCGATCCAGCCGAGTTGGTTGGCCAGATACGGGCCAATTACCGAAAAGACGAAAATCCACATCAACCATCGCAAACCAAACAGCCTTTTGGCGAAATACAGAATCGCGCCGATAAGCGTGAGTGCGATGAAATACATCCCCAGCGCGACCATCACGTGATAGCTGTAAAAGGGCACGGCCACAGGAGGACGCTCGTCTTTGCTGAATTCGTTGAGCCCCGGAATCGTCGCATTCGCGTCGCCGTGAACCAACCACGAGAGCATGCCGGGAATGGCGACGCTCCCCTTGACCGATTTGGACGCGTCGTCCGGAAATCCCCACAAGTAAAGCGGCGCGCGGTCCGTCGTTTCGTAAACCGCCTCGAATGCGGCCAGCTTGGCCGGCTGGTGCTTTGCAACGACAATGGCGTGGTAATGGCCGAGGAATGGCTGGGAAAGCGACGCGAACAGCGCAACGAACAGCGCGATGGCGAATCCCCGCTTCGCGAAATCGGCATGAACGTTCTTGAGGATGTAGTACGCGCCGATGCTCATAACGACGAACGCGCCGAGGATGAGCGCGCCGGAAATTACATGAGCCAGCCTGATCATGGAAGACGGGCTGAAAACGACCGCCCAGAAATCCGTGATTTCCGCGCGCAAACCGTTCGGGCCGTCCACAACGTGAAATCCCGCCGGCGTCTGCTGCCAGGAATTGGCCACGATAATCCAGATTGCCGAAAAGATGGAGCCGAGAGACACCATGCACGTCGAAAAAAAGTGCATCCGCGGCGAGACGCGGTTCCAGCCGAAAACGAGAACGGCAAGAAATCCCGATTCGAGGAAAAACGCGAACACGCCTTCGGCCGCCAGCGCGCTGCCGAAAATGTCTCCGACATACCGGGAGTAGCGAGACCAATTGGTGCCGAACTGAAACTCCATTACGATGCCGGATGCAACTCCCATCCCGAATGTGATCGCGAAAATCTTGATCCAGAATTTCGTCAATAATTCATAGGTTTTGTTCCCGGTTTTCAGGTACAGACCCTCGAAAATGACAAGCAGCACGCCGAGTCCTATCGAAAGCGGCGGAAAGAGATAATGAAAAGCAATCGTGATCCCGAACTGGAGCCGGGAAAGAAATCCGGCATCGAGTTCCATTCAAATCATCTCCTTGTAATTCTCTTCACAAGCCACATTGCAAAGCGGCCCGCCGCAGCCGTCATAATGCTAAATCAAGTTTGCAAGCAGCGTACTGACGCGCCCGAGGAAGTCCAAATCGCCGCGCTCGAACGGCGCGAGCATGTGCGAGTCTATATCCAGTTCGCCCACAAATTTGCCGTCTCGAAATATCGGCATCACGATTTCCGACCGCACCGATACGCTGCACGACAAGTAATTATCCTCTTTTGAAACGTCCTGGATGACGAGCGGCTCCTTGGAAATCGCGACGCGGCCGCATATTCCGCTGCCGTACGGTATGCGCGTGTGCTCCGTCGGCTCGCCGGCGAACGGGCCGAGGACGAGCTCGTTCCCGTTTTCAGGATTGACGAAGTAGAAGCCGACCCAATCGTAGTGCGGCACGTTGTCTTTCAGCAGATGGCAGATCGCCCGCAGGCGCAGCATCGCGTCGTCCCCGGTATCCGCGATCGACTTCACTTTCGCGTACAGCGCCTCGAAATCGGAAAACTTCGCCTGCTTATTCAATTGGATCAACTCCGCTTACGGACTCGCCGCCGCCGGATTCCAGCCAGGCGTCGACAGCCCTGCGAATATGCGGGATGGTTATAGAGCCGCCTACGATCAGCCCGATTGCGATCGCCTCCTCAAGCTCCGCCGTTGTAACGCCTTCGGATCTGCAGCGGTCGAGGTGGTAGCTTATGCAATCGTCGCAGCGCAAAACCAACGATGCGACTAATCCCAGCAACTCCTTTGTTTTCGCGGACAACGCCCCGGCTTCGTATACGCGGTTGTCCAGCGCGAGAAATCGTTTGGAATTCGTCCCGGCGAAGCGTTGAAACTGCTCCTGCAGCCGAGCCCGCTCTTGTTTGAACCGCTCCAGCCCGGTTTTGCCTTCAGCCATCGGAATCACCGCCCGCTTCGGCTGGCCGTGTTGGCGCAGCGCGGGGACAAACCGCGGGGAGGAGCCGAAGCCCCTCCCCGCTTGAAATTAATCTTCACGCTTGCCAAAAATCTGGTCGAGCATCATCAGCGCGGGTACATGATCTCCCGCCATTTTGAGCATCTCGACCGCGTTCATGGTGTTTTCTTCCTCTTCCACCTGCTCTTCCACGAACCACTGAAGGAAGTTTTCGGTGGCCTTGTCGCCCTCGGCCCTGGCCAAATCCACCAGCTTATGGATGCAGGCCGAGATGTGGCACTCATGCTTGTAGGCGGTTTCAAAAGCGTCCAGTGGAGATTTCCACTCGTGTTTGGGGGCGCCGATCGCTTCAAGTTTCACGGCTCCGAACCGGGTGTTGATGTAATCCATGAACTTTTCCGCGTGCTCGACTTCCTCTTCGAACTGCTTCTTCATCCATCCCGCCATACCGCGCAGGTTTTTGGTCTCGAACCACATCGACATCGAAAGGTAGATGTAGGCCGAACCGAGTTCTTCGCCGACTTGCTTGTTAAGCTCGGCGAGCATCTTTTTGCTAAGCATTTCTTTTTCTCCTCAAAGTTTTTAAATCAAATCAACCGCCTTGCGGCGGACAAAACTATCCAACAGCGGCTCGCGCCGCTTCAAGCGCAGGTTCGTAGTCCGGCTCGTCGGCGTTTTCGGAGTTTGTCTTCGCGTACACGAGCTTGCCCTCGCGGTCGATGACAAACAGCGAGCGGGCGAGAAGCCGGAGTTCTTTGATTAGAATTCCGTACTTCGGGCCGAGATCCGCGTCCCTGTAATCGGAAAGTACTACAACCTTGTCTATTCCCGCGGCGCCGCACCAGCGCTTCTGCGCGAACGGCAGGTCCATGCTGACGGTGAGGATGACGACATCATCCCCGAGTGACGCCGCTTTCTCGTTGAACTTGCGGGTTTGAATATCGCACGTGCCCGTATCAAGCGATGTGACCACCGACAGCAGCACGACTTTGCCGCGGAACTGCGACAGGCTGACGGGCTTGAGCTCGCCGTCCAGCACCGTGAATTCCGGCGCGGTCATACCCGGCTTAAGCTCGTCGCCGAGAAGCGTAAGCGGGTTGCCGCCCGCTGTGAAAACACCCTTGCGTTCGTTCATGCTGACTCCTCCGGAGAACACTTAAACCCCATACTCCCTGGAATTGATTATAGACCACGCCGTAAAGTTATCGCATCGGCCTATGCATGTGCTTCAAGGTACTTGGCTACTCCCTCTGCGGTGGGCTTCATCGCTTCCTCTCCGGGACGCCAGTTGGCGGGGCATACCTCGCCGTGAGCCTCGAAAAACTGAAGCGCGTCGAGCATCCGAACCGCCTCGTCCACGTTCCGGCCCAGCGGCAGGTCGTTCACCAGCATGTGGCGCACAATCCCGTCGCGATCTATCAAAAACAGCCCGCGCACCGCAACCGACTCGTCGAGAAGAACGCCGTAATCCCGCGAGATCTGCTTCGTCAAGTCCGCAACCAGCGGGAACTGCACATTGCCCAAGCCGCCCTCGTTCCGGGGAGTATTCTTCCAAGCAAGATGCGTATACTCGGAATCCACCGAAACTCCGATCACCTCGCAGTTGCGCTTTTTAAACTCGTCAAGTGCCTTGTCGAAGGCGATGATTTCGGAGGGGCAGACGAACGTGAAATCGAGCGGGTAGAAGAAAAGCAACACATACTTGCCGCGGTAATCCGAAAGCTTAAGCTTGCCAAAGCTGCCGTCTGGCATAACCGCGTTTGCCTCGAAGTCCGGGGCGGGTTTCGTAATCATCAGTGACATCTTTTTTTTCCTCTTTATCCTTGAAATTCAGAACTATCGGCAGGCCCGAAGGCCTTTCCTTCAAATTGTGCTCCGTACTCCTGCACGAATGCGTGCAGATCCTGATCGGAGCGTATCCCGAGCCGTGTCAGCGCGAAGTCGTACTTGACCGGATCTTCCGGCGATACCGTGCGGAACGCGGCTGTGATTTCTTCGGCGCACTTCGCGCCCGCGGTTTTGCGCGCTGTCAGTCCGAGCGCGCGTGAAATCCTGAACATATGCGTGTCGAGAGGGATCGTAAGCATCGAAGGGGATACGCATGTCCAGCCGCCGGGATCCACCGCGTCCTTTCGAACCAACCACCGCAAAAACAGATGAAGCCGCTTGCACGCGCTTCCGCGGGATGGAATGGGAAGCAATGGATTTGTCCCGTCGCCCGCGATCGCGGTCGCGAAACCGGTAAGAGCCGATTGCACGGTGCCGTTCAATTTGGCCGCGAAGCAAGCTTCCAGCGTTCCGAACAAGCGGATTGCTTCGGCCGCTCCCCAAAGCAGCGCCGCCATATCCGCGCCCGCAGCCCAGCGGTGCTTGAAGCCGGAAACCGCCGCTGCAAGTTTCCCGCGATTCCATTTGGCCAGTGTCACGCTTGGTGGATCGATTGCCTTAAGCACCTTGCGGACGCTTGTGACGATTTGTTTTACTCCGCCGAATGCCAGCGAGGACGCCACGAGCGCGGCGATTTCCCTGTCCTGCAGGTCGGGATAATCGTAGAGAACTTCCAGCGGATCGGGCGATACGTATTCGCGCTTGTTCAGCCGCTCGTACAGCGCGTCGAGGGCGGCTTTATTGACTCTGGGGCGGCTTTCGGAAACACTGCGTTCAACCAATGTCGCCCACCGCCTTTTCGGCGTCTTCGAACCATGCCTCGAATGTCTGGTCGTGCGGCTCGCCCACGCCCGATTCCCTGCATCGCGGGCAGATCCACTTGAACTCGATATCATAGCCCGTGATTCCGTGCGCGCCGGCGCCGGGAAAGAGCGACATGACGCTTCCGACGGCCTCGACCGGCATATCGTCAAGCCGGCCGCAAACAGTGCAGCATACGTGGTGATGGGGTGCCGTGTTTCCGTCGAACCGCATTTTTCCTTCGCCGTTCGACAGTTTTTGAATCACTCCCATCTCGGACATCGTTTCGAGATTGCGGTAAACCGTTCCCAAGCTTACGTTCGGCAATTCACGCCTGACCATCGCGTAAAGCTCGTCCGCGGTCGGATGCGTCTTGACGCTTCTGAGCGCGTCAAGAATCACCTTCCGCTGAAGGGTCATCCGCGAAATCGGCCTGGTTTGAGCGTTGTTCATTATCGCTAATAGGAATCATTACTATTTACCTATAAATGTGCCAAATTGCTTTAAGCTCAACCTTGTTACAGGTTTCTCAAGCGGGCGGCGGCGGACGGGTTTGCAGTAGTGCGTTTATGCCTGTTGGAACTGGCGCAACAGCTCCTCCAGCTTGGCGCGTACTTCTTCCGCGTGACTCTCCGGCTTGACGCGGGGCCAGACGTGCGCGATTTTGCCGTTGGGATCGATTAAAAACGTCGAACGCTGGATTCCCCAGTATGTCTTGCCGTAGTTGGTTTTTTCCGTCCATGCACCAAATTTCTCTGCAACTTCGTGGTCAAGGTCGGAAAGAAGCGCGAAATTGAGGTCATAGTCCGAAATGAACTTCCGGTGGCTTTCCAAATCGTCCGGCGAAACGCCGAGAACGACCGCCCCAAGTTCCGTGAGGCTCGAAAGGCCGTCCCGGAATCCGCACGCTTCCACGGTGCATCCGGGCGTGTTGTCCTTCGGATAAAAGTAAAGCACAGCCCATTTTCCCTTCAGCGATTCGAGCGTTATCCTGCCGCCCTTGCTGGATTCGAGCGAGAACGACGGCGCGTTGTCTCCTGGTTTAAGCATCGCGTACTCCGGAATCTAATTTAAAACAGCACTTTATACCAGTTTGGAGTGTTCCGGCGCGCGGTGCGCGCGCGAAAAATCTGCAATCGAGGGTGGATTTGCTCCCAAAAAGCACAGGGGCCTGCCGTTCAATCTTGGGTCGGAGGAACGTCTCAGCAGGCCCCCTGGGGGAGAAGGGAATCTTGTTGAGCCCCGGCGAAGCCGGGGCTGCGATCGACCAGTTCCCTGGAGAAGCCCTGATTCCCGTCAGGTCTTCCAAAATTAATCATACCTCAAAAGTCCGGAATAATCACAAACCCGAGCAGATTTTCCAAAAAGTGGCTGTCGGCCGCCTAATCACAAGCTCTTGGCAGTCCGGCGGAACCGGCGTCACGGAAGTTCAAAAGGCGCTAAATCGTTCAGCGGTTTCAGCTGTGATGGAGTTCGATAATGAGGCGGGGCATGCGGTATGGCTAGATGGCAATCCGGCAGCTCCGGAGCCAGGAGATTTTGAATGGAAGCCGTTGCTTTTCACGAGAATATGACCGTCGGAGAAATTCTTACCGCGGACCCGCGGGCCAAGCATGTCCTGGCCTACTTTCACATCGGCGGGTGCCACCACTGCTCGGTGGACGACTCCGCCACGCTCAAGCAGGTGTCCGAGGATTTCGGGGTGCCGCTGGAGATGCTCTTGAAGGCGCTGAACAAACTCTCCGAGATGTGATCGGCGCGGCGAGGTATCCGCTATGAATTTCGAGAAGTTCAAAGAGTTCGTAACCAACCGCTACAACTTCGGCGACCTGCCCGGCGCAAACGCAAAGGGCATGGTCACGAACGCCAGCTGCGGCGACATGACGATGCTTTACTTCAAGGTGGACGACGAAACCGAGCTTATAGAGGACGCCCGGTACTTCACGTTCGGCTGCGGATTCAGCCAGGCGATGGGCGTCGTTATCACCGAACTCTGCAAGGGCAAAACGATAAGCGAAGCGGAACTCATAACCGAGCGCCACATCGACGCGGTGCTGGACGGCATCCCAGAGGCGAAGCGCAACTATTTATCGCTCATCCACGGGCTTCTGCAGGACACGATTAGGGATTACAGGGAAAAGAAGGGCAAGGAAGCCGCGCCGGTGGGCGCGGGGTAAGGCCACTCAACCGAGCCATTTGGCCAGCCGTTTCTCGACTTCTGATAGCGGGAATCTTCCCCCCGCTTTAATCATCCTTGTTAAGCAATTGGAAAGTTCCTTCGCGCAAACTAACCCGTGCTGTTCTATTTGATCCAGCACCCAAAGTGACCCGTGGATCACCAAATTTGATTTCATAGCAAGCCGCCTGGCCTGTCCATCATCAGTGACAAGCGTCGAACTATGCTTGCGAGCCAATAGCAGTGCGGAGATATCTGCTCTTGATATCGACATATGCTCGCTGTGGATAATCTCCAACTCATCCAACTCGTCGGCATTCAGACTATCGATTTTAACCAGTTCAATAAACTGCACAACCGCTTCTGGGCGCTTGAATTCCTCGGCGACCAGATCCGTTGTAAACAGTGGGGAGCACACTTGGGCAAACTGCGTAAGAACGCTTCCGTTATACGCGTTTACAACAACCGAGGTGTCAATTACGTAAATCGTCCCCTCCCCCTTGCCCTATCCTGATTCAACCATTAGATCTGAAGTTGGTACTCCGAGCAACTCAGCTGCTCTTGAAATGGAAATTGCACGTTCCTCAAGCAATTTCTTGACCAAAACCTCAAAACGGGCGGGAGCTTCGCGCGAGTTGCACTCCACGGGTTCTTTTTTCTTCCATCCAAGTGCGGAAAAGCGCCTGAATTCCCTAGTCAAGGTGGCATCGGAAATGACTCCCAAATCCCGTGCGCGATACAACCAAGCCTGCATGCTCATCCCGTATTTGAGTTTTAAGTACTTTAATTCGGCGATCGATAAGGAACGGCTTTGGAAGGAAAGCTCTTTTTCAACCGTTTCTTTTGGTGCCAAAAATGCGGCCGCGAACCTATTGCAAAGGGCCTCCTCATCTAGGCCATCCGATGGTTCAAGCACAATATGCCCGAGTTCGTGCGCAAGGGTGAACCTTGCCCTGTCGCATGGAAGATTCTTGTTGAAAGCAATAGCATGTACGGGTTTCCCGTCCTCTAATTTGGTTGCATATGCGCAACCGAAGAAATCCTCTTCGGTTTGGATAGGAATTACGTGGACGCCATTATCCTCTAACGCCATGGCAACGCTTTCAATGGCGTCCACGCCAAGCTTCCAACTTTCCCTCAACCTAATCGCAGCATCTTCAGCGTCTTTCAAAGTGCGCGCTTTGTATGGAAAACCGTCAGGTAGGTGATGGTGATCTGATGAAATGCCCACCATTCCTTCCACTTCCAAGAATCGCTCAAGCTTATCCCGAAAATTCTCATCGATTTGAGCGAGCTTTCTTGCCCCTACCTTACTTCGCTTTCGAAATCTTGGCATGACTGCAATGGCCTTCGGCGAGCGCAGGAAGTAAGAAGGCCTTAAGTTAGTCGCCCTTGCCAATTTTATAATTACGGCGGTTCCAGGCTTATTCTTTCCAGTTTCGTATTTGGAAATTGCGGTGTGGCTCACGCCGACTCTTTCGGCAAGTTCCCGAACTGAAAGTCCGCGCATAATGCGCGCACTTTTAATTTTCTGGCCAATATCCATTCTCTTCACCTCAACCGGTTTACATTATACCCAAAATCTGAGTGTTTGTAAACCGCGTTCTTTGCGCAACGGAAACCTACCCCGACTCTTCCTTCATCTTCCGCAGATCTAGAAATTCTGCTATCTCCGCCTCGGTCGGCAGCCCCTTTTGCGCACCAGGTCGCGGATCAGCTCGTCTTCGCCATCCCTTCCCGGTGCGAAAAAACTCCATAAACCGGCTGAACTAGCCTGTCGCCATGATTCGTATCCGCGATTTCGTTACCGTGATTATGCTGTTTCGCACTTTGCTTTCTTATTTATCGAGGATTCGTTCAATCTGCACAGCCTGCTCCAGTCCTCTGATATCTACCAGCCTGATGATGCCGCAGTGCGGCCTTCCAAACAGAACAGCAAGTGCCCTGAAGTCATTGTCCGGAGTCACGAGCGTTCTGTTTTCCAAATGAGCTTGCACTAGAATCGCCTCGTCTCCGGGATCGAATTCGAAATCGCCCGCCAAGACGACGTCGTGTCCGGACTGAATTAAAAGAGGCTTGATATGCTTGTTGATGCAGGTATCCAGAAGCAGACGCATCTATTTGCCCGCAAGCTGAGGCTCGAATGTCTGATTTGCCTTCATTTTTTGCGCGAACAGAAGGCATGCCTGTATATCGTCAGGCTCAAGTCATGGAATTCCTTCCAGTGTTTCCTCGGCGGAATCCCCTGCCGCGAGCAGGCCCAGCACGTGCTCGACCGCCAGCCTTCGGCCGCGGATGATGGGCTTCCCGCCAAAGATTTCGGGATTGACGGTTATCCTGGACAGCAATTCGTTTTGCAACATCGCATTTCCTGAGCGGGCAACTTCGCCGCACAAGGAAGATTATACCCTTTGGGGCCGATTGGCCGCAGCATTGGACAAAACCGTCGCGGCTACGGCTCCTCCGTCATCTTCCGCAAGTCGAGCAAATCCGCAATTTCCGTGTCCGTCAAAAGCCCCTTTTCACGCACGAGGTCGCGGATAAGCTCGTCTTTCGCCATGGCTTCCTTCGCGATTTTCGCGGCCTCGGCGTAGCCGATCTTGACGTTCAGCGCGGTCGCAAGCGCAGGGCTTTTCTCCGCGAACCGGCGGCAGATCTCCTCGTTCGCCGCGATTCCCGCGACGCACTTGTCCGTGAACGCCTCGATCCCGCCCGATGCGACCTGGATAAGCTGAAGCAAATCGAACGCGATGACAGGCATCATCACGTTAAGCTCAAGCTGGCCCGCCTGGGACGCGTGCACGATGGCCGCGTCCAGCCCCATGCAGTGGCTCACGACCATGTTCAGCATCTCCGCCAGCACAGGGTTGACCTTGCCGGGCATGATCGAGCTTCCCGGTTGGACCGCGGGCAGGACGATTTCGTAAAAACCGGTGCGCGGCCCGCTTGCGAGCAGCCGCAAGTCGTCCGCGATTTTCTTGAGCGAGGTTAGGAGCACGCGGATCGCGCCCGAAACTTCCACGATCGCGTCGAAGCTGGCCATCGCCTCGAAAAAGTCCGGCGGATTCCTGAATTCCTTCCCGGTGATTTCGTTAATGTGCTTCACGACGAGCCTGCGGTAGCCCGGCGCGGTGTTCAAGCCCGTTCCGACCGCGC